>JAUXEW010000314.1 GCA_030620375.1 Desulfobacteraceae bacterium
ATTTTATCCTTTAATTGCATTTAATTCCTCAATCCTTCAATACTTAAATCCCTCAATTTGGCGCTAATAGACATAAATAATGTCCAAAAAAACGAGCTATTTTCAAAGTAAATTACGAGGTCTGTAATACGAGATGAACACGTCTGATTTTATAATAGAAATACTGCCATGAAACTTTATTTGGAAAGCCTGGGTTGCGCCAGAAATCAGGTTGACAGCGAAATTATGATCGGACGGCTGAAAAAGGCCGGGTGGAACCTTACGGATGACCCTGCAGAGGCCGATACCATCGTGGTGAATACCTGCAGTTTCATCGAAGATGCTGCGCAGGAGTCCATCGACGTCATTTTGGAGCTGGCGGAATACAAAAAGGAAGGGACCTGCAACCGTCTGGTGGTGGCCGGTTGTCTTCCCGAGCGTTACCGTGAGGAGATTTTAACGTCATTGACGGAAGTGGACATCTTTTTAGGAACCGGGGCTTTTGATCAAATTGTCAAAGCTGCCGGGGAGCCGCAGTTTTCCCATCAGTGTCTGCTGCCGGATCCGGATCTGATATCGGGTCAGGAAAAAGATTCCCCGCGGGATTTAATTTTGCCCCATTTGGCCTACCTTAAGATTGCGGAAGGCTGCAGCAAGACGTGCACCTATTGTATCATTCCCAAGTTGCGCGGACGGCAAAAAAGCCGTCCGCCGGAAGATATCATTTCCGAAGCCCGGAGGCTTATGGCAGCTGATGTCAAGGAACTGGTGCTGGTGGCACAGGATACAACGGCCTACGGAAAGGATTTAACGCCTCCGGCAAATCTGAGCCGCCTCGTGGACGATCTTGCCGTTATCGGTGCTGATGGTCAATGGGGCATCGCAAAACCTTGGTTCAGGGTGCTTTACGGGAATCCGGACAGCATCGAAGACTCGTTTATTGATACCGTTGCCTCCCATCCCAATCTGTGTCCTTATTTTGATATTCCCATTCAACATGTGAGCTCCGGCATTTTAAAACGCATGGGTCGACGGTACAACCGGGATGAACTGTACCGTCTGTTTGATCGAATCCGTAGCCAGGTCCCGGCCGCCGTGTTGCGGACCACCATCATTGTGGGCTTCCCGGGAGAAAACGATAAGGATTTTGATCAGCTTTTGAAATTTACCGAGGATGTGCAGTTTGATCATCTGGGTGTTTTTATTTATTCGGATTCCGATGATCTTGCCTCCCATCAATTATCCGATCACATTCCGGGTGCCGTGGCAACCGACCGTTACCACCAGCTCATGTCTGCTCAGTCGGGAATTTCGTCCGAAAATACTCAGAAATATATCGGTAAAACGCTAAAAGTCCTGGTGGAGGAATTCCTGGATAACCATCTTTTTGCCGGGCGCACGAATTTTCAAGCACCGGAGGTAGACGGAATATCCTATATTAGTACCGAACAATCACCTTTTAAATTGAAAATCGGCAGTTTTACTGATATGCGAGTGACGGATACTATGGAATATGATCTTATGGGAGTGGCGGTATGAATGATCTGAAGCGCAGGATCCTCGCAGCAGTGAAAGATGATCTGGATGATATCGAAAAAGCCCTTATTGATAATTTGAATCCCTATCTGGATCTGGTTTCCGAAGTGGCCGGACACATTCTTTTCAGCGGAGGCAAGCGGTTGCGCCCGTTGTTAATGGTTCTCTCAGCCCGGCTTGTCGGCTATAACGGCGACTATGAAAAGACCTTTTCGACCGCATTGGAATATCTGCATGCCGCAACCCTGCTGCATGATGACCTGGTGGACGATGCCACGCTGCGGCGGGGAAAACCGGTGGCGCATTCAAAATGGGGTAATTCCATTACCGTACTGGTCGGCGATTACCTGTTGGCCCGGGCCTTGTCAATTTCGGCCGGTACGGGTCGACTTCGAGTTGTTCAAATTCTGGCAACCCTTACCGAAAACATGTCCCAGGGTGAGGTTCACCAGCTGATGCGAAAAGGTGACATCACTCTGACGGAAGACGAGTACAAAGAGGTTATCCGCCGCAAAACCGCCATGCTGTTTGAAGCCGCCTGTCGCGTTAGTGCCATTTTAGCGGATGCAACCGAGGAACAGGAAAGGGCCCTTGCTGAATACGGATACAACCTGGGGATTGCTTTCCAGATGGCGGATGACCTGTTTGATTATACCCTGCAGACTTCCGAATTCGGCAAGGAAGTCGGGGCCGATCTCAGAGAAGGAAAATTAACCCTGCCGGTTATTTACGCATTGCAGCAGGCGCAGTCCGGCGACCGGGATTTGATGATAAAAATAATCCGGAACCAGGATTTTTCTGAAGCGGATTTTAAAACCTTGACTGATTTGCTGGAAAAATATGGCGGCCTGACCTATACGCAAAATACGGCGGCCTCTTATATTGACACTGCTAAAAAGGCTTTGGCTGTATTTGAGCCCTCCCCGACCAAGGAAACGATGCTGGATATTGCGGAATATGCACTGGCTCGCAGTGTTTAGTGAGGCAGGGTATGGAGCATAGGGCAAAAGAAGAAGATGAGAAGGTGGGATGATGAGAAGGTGAGATTAAGGGCTTGCGGCTGGCGGATTGGGGGCGAATTGGCATAGGGCATGGCGCAGAGGGCAAGGGGCATAGCGCATAGGGTAGAGAGCAGAGGGCAAAAGAAGATGATGAGAAGGTGGGAATAAATGGAAGTCGGCCTCCGGCCCATAGGGGCGGGGCCTACGCCCCGGTGGGAAG
>JAUXEW010000049.1 GCA_030620375.1 Desulfobacteraceae bacterium
GGGCGGCAATCCTTTTGAATACCATAATGATCCTGAAAAAACGGCGGAATCAAGAAGCTCCAAAGGGTTGAATACCATGGGAGATGTAGGATATCTTGATGAAGAAGGGTATCTTTATCTCACGGATAGAAAGGCCAACATGATCATCTCCGGCGGGATTAACATTTATCCCCAGGAAACGGAAAACATATTGGCCATGCACCCCAAGGTGATGGATGCGGCTGTTTTCGGTATCCCAAGCGAAGATTTCGGCGAGGAAGTGAAAGCGGTTGTACAGCCGGCCGATATGGCGGATGCCGGCCCGGAATTTGAAAAAGAGCTCATGGAATATTGTACCCGGCACCTTTCCAAAATCAAATGCCCGAAAAGTATTGATTTCGAAAAAAAGCTGCCCAGAACACCGACCGGAAAGCTGCTTAAACGGCTATTAAAAGATCAGTATTTAAAACGTACTTAACAAGGAATATCTTGTTAATCCGCTTATACCCCGGCCTTATAAAAACAAGCGTTGTCTTTGAGCACAATGGATTTTTTAAGGTCCCGCTCGATATGTTTTTTCATTATTGCCTCCTCGCCAAAGGCAATAAGTGATTCCGTAGTTCCAGGACGCCCGTATACGATGCCGGCGTCAATAATCTGAGACATGGTTTTAGGGGTCTTAAGAAAGTTTAAGAGTTTAACTTCCCGCTTTTGGATAACCGCTAAATACTGATCCCATATTTCTCCGGGTTCCTCTTCAAAGACACCCGTTTCGTGGCATGTCAGCCAAACCTTGGCCGGGATCTTTCTTAAAAGTGCTATCGAACGAATCACATCATCAATATCCGAATCCCGATCCCCGTACCAGGGCCCGAACCGGGTTAGATCATAATCACCTAAAAATAGAACGCGGGGTTCCTTAAAAAAAAAAGATAAATGACCGGGTGTATGGCCCGGCGTTGAGATAACGTCAACCGAGACCGAACCCAGATTGATCGTTTCTCCGTCATTTAAAAATCGTTCCGGTTTTCGAGGCTTATAATGAAACTGCTCGATCATAAGCATCCGAAATTGCTCTCGGAAATCATCCTGCATGTCGTACCAATCCAGGAACAGCTCCAGATCGGTTAGCGGCTCGGCATCCGGCTCGGAAACCCATAAAGGAACGTCATCAAAAAGGTCCAGGTCCATAATATGATCTTCGTGCCAGTGAGAAAGCCAGATCATTTTAACACCCTCATTTTCTTTTAAGCGAATCAATCGTTCACGATCAGAAGCCGGATCGATCAATACCCCCGCCCCTTCAATGTATATTGAATGACAATACGGATACTTGCCATTATTCTTACCGGGAATGAACCGGACGGAACCAAAATTTTTTTCTTCCATTATTTTCTTTTTTCCGGGTTCCTGTTTATCAAAAATTGTTAATAAATAACCTGCTCTTCTCTTAACGCTTGAATCTCCTCCACTGACATCCCCAGATAGTCTTGAAAGATTTCATCCGTATGTTCTCCGAGGAGTGGTCCGTGACTTCGAAGAGCGGCAGGTGTCTCCGACAATTCCCAGGGCGGACCAATGACCCAGTTCTTTCCGATAACCGGGTGATCTGTCTGCCTGAAAACCCCTCGCTCTTTTAAATGAGGATCATTGAACAGCGCTTCACTCGTCATTGAGGGAGCCGCGGCAACACCGGCATCCTGTAGATTCCTCATCACGTCATAATAGTCCTGATTTTTCGTCCACTCATTAATGATCATGTCCAGCGCTTCCTCGTTGGCTTTCCGTTTCGATAAATCGGAAAACCGATCATCATCCATCAGTTCCGGTTTTCCCATGGCACGGCATAAGCATTCCCATTCTTCCTGATTTGTCACTGCGATACTGATCCAGTTATCATCACCTAAACAAGGATAGCAGTTGTGCGGTACCATTACGGCATCTTTATTGCCCTTCCGTATTTGAACATTCCGGTTCATTACATAATCCAGAAAAATATCTCCTGCAAAAGCGGCAATGGCTTCCTGTGACGCCAAATCGATATACTGGCCCTCTCCGGTTTGCTGGTGATAATAAAGGGCTGACAAGATTGCAAATGCAGCGGTACTGGCGCTTCGTAAATCAATGGATCCCATGAAGTTACTCGGCGGCCAGTCCTCATACCCGGTGATATGGGGCAGGCCGGCCAGGGCGGCGAATGTAGGGGCATATCCAATATATTCTCTATCCGGGCCGGTCTGGCCACAGGCCGATGAGGATAAGTAAATGATATCCGGTTTGATTTCTCTTAAGACATCGTATCCAAGACCTAACCGCGGCACCACTCCGGGCCGCATATTCTCTATCACGACATCACTGACCCGAACCAGTTTTTTAGCAATTTCGATGGCCTTTGGTTTTTTTAGATTGAGGCTGACACTCCGTTTGTTCAGATTCAGATTGTTGAATATTTCAGACTCATTTACGGTTTCAAATTTTTTTCCGGTAGTAAAAGAAAGTAATCGGGAATGATCCGGCCGTTGCATACTTTCAACCTTTATGATCTCGGCACCTAAAAAACCGAGCAGGCATGTCGCATAAGGGCCGGCCCATGCCGATGTGAATTCAGTAACCCTCACGCCGTTAAGTGGCCCGTTGTTTACCATATATCCTCCTTTTCAGATAGTCTCCGATGCTTTGAATTTTTCCAGGTCCTCTTTGGTATATCCAAGTCTTTCACAGTATATTACTTCATTGTGTTCTCCTAACAGCGGGGCCGGGCGTTCGATCTTCCATGGTGTTTTTGAAAATCGATAGGGTGAAGAAGGAAATTTATCGATTTTTCCCACTGCAGGATGCTCCATCTCCACAAAAAAGTTCCGGGCGTTAAATTGTGGGGATTCTACAACGTCTTTAGAAGCATTCATGGGGGCAGCCGGCACGCTCATTGCCTGGCCCTTCCTGAAAATCTCCTCTTTGGTATGCTCCTTCATCCATTCTAAAATCGGTTCTTGAATTCTGTCTACATTTCCAGAACGGTTTATCCAATCCTTGCACCACTCTTCTTTGGCCCAATCCGGATCTCCTATAAGTTTCATGAATGATTCCCATTGATGTTCTTCGGGCGTAACCACCACCACATAACCGTCTTTGCACGGCATAACGCCGTCAGGTGAGCGCTTTTGGGCCATACCCACCCTGGTCATATTTATCCCACTATCGGGAAAGGTAACACTTTCCACACGTTGCATGGACATGAGCGCTTCCTGTTTTGACATTTCAATAAACTGTCCCTTTCCCGTTTTTCCTTTCCAAAAGAGAGCGGCCATAATCGCAACCGACGCAACAATGGCCGGATCAAAATTACCGCTGTTGCCGCCCACTTTAACCGGAGGGCGATCTGATTTCAAAGCCGGCATGGGAAGCAAATACCCCTGCCCACTCACATGGGAAATGTTAAGCTGATAGGCCTTGTAATCTTTATACGGTCCACTTCTCCCAAACGGAGTTATGGAGGTCATGATAAGGCCCGGGTTTAATTTGTTTAAAACGTCATAATCCAGACCCATCTTTGCCATTTCACCGGGTGGTTTGTCCTCGACCAGGATATCAACATCTTTCACCAACTCTTTAAAAATCTTATTTCCCAAAGGCTTAGACGGATCCAGCGTAACGCCGTATTTATTTGTGTTGATATATAGAAACAGGCCGGATTTCTCTGGATCCGGGATATTATTGGGGAAAGGGGGTTTTCTCCTTGCACCGTCCCCTATTCCCGGCGCTTCGATTTTAATCACCTCCGCCCCCAAATCCGCCATAAGCTTTGTACAATATGCCCCACTAACCGTATCACAATATTCTAAAATTTTAATCCCGTTAAGCGCCTTTCCTGCCATGATTCCGCTTCTCCTTGCTCATATTTTCGGTTTTAAAAAACGACTTTCTGTTATTCTTTAAGTCAAACTATAATAATTTACAGAAACCCTATTTATTGTCAATATTAAAATCATGATTTCGGGATTGATCTTGACTCTTTAGTGGTGAACATTTATAAAAATGACACTTGCGCATTAGATGCCTTGCATATTCGGCAAACTCGACACTTTCAGGATTTATTTTTGTTTAAAAACCCTGATCCTCAGGGCCAGGATTCTTTATTTCGCTCGCATTGCTGGTTCAATCACGGAGGATTCATCTATGGAAAACGATGACATCTTATTTAAAAAAGAAGATGGGATCGGTACTATTATGTTAAACGCCCCGGAAAGAAAAAACTCTTTTACAATGGAAATGATCGAACAGTGGGCCAAAATCCTGCATGACTGGCGCACGGATCCCGAAGTAAAGGTGATTGTCGTAACCGGCGCCGGGGATGCCTTTTGCAGCGGTGTCTATTTTAAAACAAAACAGGGTGAAGATTTCGGGGCGGATGGGCCGTTTGAGTATAAGAGCCGATTATGGGATCAAATCCATCGAATTCCCTTAACCCTCGAAGATATTGATAAGCCGGTTATCGCCGCTTTGAATGGCGTTGCTGTCGGGGCAGGCTTGGATATGGCACTGATGTGCGACATTCGCTTTGCATCCGAATCGGCACGCTTTTCAGAGGGTTATGTTAAGGTCGGCTTTGTGCCGGGGGATGGCGGCGCCTATTACCTTCCTAGACTGGTGGGTGTTGCCAAGGCACTTGAACTTCTATGGACCGGTGACTTTATCAGTTCCGCTGAAGCCGAACGCATCGGAATGGTAAACCGGGTATATCCGGCAGATACCTTAATGGCGGAAACTTACAATTTTGCCAAACGGCTGGCAAAGGGTCCGGCCAAGGTCATTCAACTGATTAAACGAGCCACCTACCAAAGCAGCCGAGCGGACCTCAGAACAGCGCTGGATTTGATTTCCTCACACATGGGCATAATCCGCTTTACAAAGGACAGTCAAGATGCGTTAATGTCCTCCTTAGAACAGTTGAAGGACCGAAAAAAATAACCGGGCACGCATGAAGCTCCCCGATGCGGGGTATCACAATCATTTAGTTACTTCATCGCTAAAAAGTCAGGCTCGTAACTTTCTAATTCTTTTGCAATTCTTTCTCTGTGAAAATTAGTACCGCCGCAGTCATTCTCATTGGCCTTAGCGCGCAGCAAGTACAAGCTGATGTCCATCTCCTCTGTCCAGCCAATGGCGCCGTGAATATATACGGCATCAAAACAGACGCGATGATAAACATTATTTGCCTTTACTTTTACCATGGAATTAAGCATTTTATTCGGAGTTCCTTCGTCAATATTCCATGCCGCTTCATAAACCAGGTTCTTTAACCCATCCACTTCGGTGAGCATCTTTACCAACCGATGCTGGAGAGACTGAAACGATCCGATGGGTTTGCCAAACTGGAATCTTTCCTTGGCATACTTGTTGGCGATATCCAAGGCCGCTTGCGTACCTCCGGACATCTCCGCCGACTTTAAAACAGCCCCGTATTGAAGAACATAATCGACAATAGCCCAGCCTTTATCAATTTCTCCCAGCACATCATCCCTTGAAACAGTTACATTATTAAACCGCACCTCACATTTCATATCCTTTGCCGCGGTGGGGATCTCCTCTATTTCAACACCATCGCTATTGGCATCCACAATGAACAGCGTAATCCCCTCTTCCGGATTATCGCTCTGAGTGGTTCGTCCGACGACCAGGATCTTTTTCGCAGAGTTGGCATACGGCACGAATAATTTGGTGCCGTTTAATACATACCCGTCTCCTTTTGCGACGGCACTTAATTGAATGTCCGATGCTTCATAATCGGCCTTGTCCTCGTTAACGGCATAACTCCATATTTCACCTTTTTCGGCAATTTTCGGCAGAATATTCTTTTTCTGTGCGGCTGTGCCGAATTCTTCAATCGCCGGTGCACACTGGCAAACGGTTATGAAAAACGGACACGGAAAGATGTTTCGTCCGATCTCTTCCATGAAAATCATCAGGTCTAAAAAATCACCTTCCGTTCCATGATATTCTTCGGCAATGACCAGTCCCATAAAGCCGAGATTGGCCATTTTTTTCCATATCTTGGTATCAAACCCTTTTTTATCCTGCTTAAGTTCTCTAACCTTCTCTTTAGGACATTCTTTTTCAATAAATTCTCTTGCCGATTTTCTAATTAAGTCCTGATCTTTACTAAATCCGAAATCCATGATTATCTCCTTCGTTATTAACATTAATGGATTAAGCGGTAAGAATCGAGCGAATGATGATTATCCTTATTTTTCCCATAATCCATAATCTTTACTTTTTGTTAATGTTTATCAGTACGATATGCAAATCAAAGCTCGAAACAGACTGTTTCAAACAACTTAATATCCTCTGGGCAGCCCTAGCCCGAACTGAGCGATGATATTCCTCATGGTGTCCGTTGTGCCCGCAGCAATCGCCATGCCCGCGGCTCCCCAATAATTACCCTCTATCATACCGAGTATCCGTTTCCATTTTTTACTTACACACATTGGATCAACTTGAGCATAAGCACCGATGATCTCTGTTCCGATTATACCCATTTTTTCCATGACTTCATCATTATATGCCTTATCCCGGGATGGTTCGTAGATAACCATTTCTCCTTTCGAGGCTTTCCACGCCGCTTCTAAAGCCAGTATCCTTAAAGCGCGAATATCTACGGCAAGATCGGCCAATTTCTGGCGAATTTCAGAGCGTTTAAAATCGCCGGTTTCTTTAGTATACTGGACCAGCTCGTCCAATAGCCGCATGCCTCTGCTGCTGGCCCCCAGCGCTATCCCTCGCTCAAATGCCAGGGCCTGCATTAGCTGATTCCAGCCGTTGTTCTCTTTTCCCACCAAATTTTCAGCCGGCACCCTTACGTCTTTAAAAAAAATTTCATTAAAATAATGCGCTCCGATAATGTTGGGAATCGGCCTTATGGTAACACCTTCGCTTTTCATATCCACAATAATAACACTTAGACCGTCATGTTTTCGTTTGGCATCAGGATCGGTCCGGCAGGCCATCCAACACCATCTGGACCGATGCGCGGCACTGGTCCATACTTTCTGGCCATTGATGATATACTCGTCTCCGACACGTTCGGCACGGGTTTGAAGGCTTGCCATATCGCTGCCCGCATCAGGCTCACTATATCCTGTACACCAAACGCCATCCGGGTCTCCGGACGCAATTAAAGGAAGATATTTTTTCTTCTGCTCTTCCGTACCGAATAGCATCATGGAAGGGCCGACCCATGCGGTTCCGCTGACTCCCATTCCCAGCCCCGGGATACCCCAGTACCCGGCCTCTTCCCCTAAAATGCAGCGTTCCCAAACAGAAGCATCCATTCCGCCGTATGCCTTGGGCCATGACATGGTCAGCCAGCCAATTTCGGACAGCTTTTTCGACATATTCATGCTGAAGGCCCATTCGTCATCATCGTGTTCCTCTGAAAACATTCCTCTTTCTTTGTCTTGAGGCAAATTCTCTTTAACGAATTCGCGGATCTGTTTCCTTAATGCTTCTGCTTTCTCATCGTATTTAAAATCCATGTGTAAATAACCTCCTGTTTTAATAAAAATAGTTAGTGCCTTGAACGGGCACTAGTTGCTTGTTCGCCTTATATTCGTCCATATTTTGCAGTTTATACCTGCCGGTGCTTAAACGCATTCCGTCATGAATGGGAAAAATATCTTCAACTTAACCCATAGTTTTCTATTTTAGCTCACTTCAAACCTTAGTTTAATGGAGACTTTTTTGATATTTTAAATAAGGCTTCCATCTTTTGATGGAGAAATATGAAACAACCATCTGGCAAAGTCAAGCTGTTTTTATGGAACCGAATAAACATTCTATACTAGTGCCTCATCACTGACTTGCATAAATTTAACTATATTTCCGGGACACGCCACTAAGCGGTTTTAAGATAATCCAAGGCGGCACGTAACAAAGTTTCTGCCCCAATAACCAGTGCATCCTCGTCAAAATTGAATAATTCATGGTGATGAGGATGACTAAAGCCTTTGTCCGGGTTGGCTGCTCCCACAAAAAAGAAACACCCCGGCACCTTTTCCAGGAAAAAGGCCATATCCTCACTTCCCATAAGCGGTATAGCTTCGATCACATTTTCCGGTCCAACGGTCTTTACAGCCGCTTTTCCGACCAGTTCCGTCATAACCGTTTCGTTGATCAAACCCGGATAACCCCGCGTATAATTTAACGTATAACTTCCTCGAAAAGCAGAAATAATTCCTTTTAGAATTTGATCCATCCGATCAGCGATAAGAGTTCGAATTTTTTCATCTAAGGTTCTGACGGACCCGGAAAGTACGACCTGATCCGCAATAATGTTTTCGGCTGTCCCACCTTGAATTTTTCCAATATGAACCACTGCAGCCGCTTGAGCTGAAATTTCTCTACTGATGAGGCTTTGAAGAGAAGTGATGACGTGGCCGGCAATCAGTATGGCATCGACTCCTCCTTCGGGATGGGCGCCATGGCCGCCCCTTCCCTTTATGGTCAGGGAAAAAAGGTCGGCACTGGACATCACCGCACCTTCTCGTACACTGATTAATCCTAAAGGAAAAGTTGTGAAAAGATGAAGCCCAAGCGCTGCATCCACTGTGGGATTTTCCAACACGCCATCATGCATCATAAAAAAGGCGCCGGCATATCCCTCTTCACCGGGTTGGAAAACAAGCTTGATGTTTCCCGAAAAATCGTTACGACGCGTATAAAGGAGTTTGGCAACGCCTAAAAGGATTGCGGTGTGACCATCATGACCGCAAGCATGCATGATACCGTCATTTTTTGATCGGTAAGCAACATCAGTTTTTTCCTGGATCGGCAGGGCATCCATGTCCGCCCGCAACATAAGGGTTTTTCCAGGGCCATTCCCTTCTATCAGTCCTACGACACCGGTTTGCCCGATACCGGTCGTAACGTCAAGTCCCAAGTCGTTAAGGTATGCTTTAACTTTTTCGGCAGTTCGAGTTTCCCTCATCCCTAGCTCAGGATACATATGAAAATCGCGACGTAGAGCGATCAGTTCTTCTTTAAGCGCAAGGACGTCCCCTTTCAATTCATCAGCCATCTTTTAGCCTCCTAACCTTGAAAATTTATCAATCATTTGCATTCAATAGCGTACTGAACTTGATATCATAAATTGAAAACTTTGAAAAATGCTAATTTTTGCCCAATTTCCGCTATTTGCTTGTTCAAATGAGCGAAAACTTAAGCTCCGGGCCAAAAGATACCGTTTCTGGATTGTCACTTGTTATAATATCCCGTCCTGGGTTATTATTGCCTTGACAATTATAAAAAACCCTTTATTTTAATTAAGTTTATGCATTGCGGATATTTCTTTTGCGGTGTAATATATGGATACCAAAGGAGTCATCATTGAAGAAATTTATCCTATCCCTATTTATATTGACAGCCTTTTTTATTTTGACTTGTCAAAACCAAGAAAACAATCAAATTGCGGAAAACAGCACCCCCATAGCCAAGTCATGGCCAGAGGTAATGGTCGCATCAGTTGAAGTAGGCCCGATTTATAAAACTTACATATCCGTGGGTACGGTCATGCCCCAAGACTCCTCAAGAATATTTCCCAAGGTGGCAGGCCGTATATTTGATGTGTTGGTTGAAGAAGGGGATCAAGTTAAAAAGGGTGACTTGTTGATGCAAATCAATACGTTTGATTATACCAGGGCTTTTGAAAATGCAACGGCCGTAATGAACCAGGCGAAATCCAACCTGACTAAAGCCAATAGAGATTTTGCCCGGATGGAAAAATTATTCAAGGACAAGGCCGTATCAAAACAAAATTATCAAGATATGAAAACCGCATCAGATTTGGCAAGGTTTGCATACGATCAGGCGGTTACAGCTCTTAAAAAAGCAAAGGACGACCTAAAAGAATGCGGTGTCAGGGCCCCCATTTCAGGGATGATCACCAACAAGCTTATAAATCCGGGAGAGCTCATCGGTCCCCAGGTATTGGCATTTGTGATTATGCAGATGGACATGATTGAAGTTGAAGTCGATCTGCCGGAGGAGGTTTTTGGATATTTAAAAACAGGTAATAAAAGTTTTGTGACATTTGACGCTATCCCTGATACGATGGTTGAAGGTACGATTACCAAAATCTATCCCACCATAGATCCCATCAGCCGAACGGCAAAGATAACCATAACCATCGACAATCCGGATTTAAAAATCAGATCCGGAATGACGGCCCGAACCAAAATTGTTCAAAAAGCAAAAGAGAACGCATTGTATGCACCCAAATCCGCCATGATTCCGGAAGAAGGTCAATATATCGCTTATAAGCTTAATTCAGGAAAGGTCGCGAAAATAACGCTGGACATCGGCATTATCGGTGACGATGTATTTGAAATAAAAAAAGGCGTTACCTCAGGAGAACGTTTAGTGGTCAGAGGCATTACCGGATTGCGAAACGGCATGAAAGTTAAGGTGGTTTCCCCTAATCCAAAAGAATCATCACCTACCACGCCCATAGGACGTGGTTTGGTGAAGCCCCCTCGAAGGGGGCTAAAAGCACAGCGATTCCTATAGATTGCAATTCAATATCAAAAACGCAGCCGTCCTTAAAGGCTATGAACATCGAACATCGAACGCCCAACGTCGAATTTTGAATAAGGTATTCTGCCTATTTTTATAAAGTTTAAACCGGCGGAGCGAAGCGATTTCATCATTCGATGTTCAACGTTCGATGTTGGACGTTCAAAAAATGTTTTAATCTGCCGCTATTGAGTATGTTTATTCTCGCCGGAACGGTAGAACCTTTTAGGGTCGCACGGGCAGAGCCCGTGGTTTAATTAACTGCAATTAGAGAAGAACCTCAATAGTTAACCTAGGGGAAGATTTTCTCCCCGGGCAATATCGAAGTAACGATGGTGAAAAGACCCGGTGATCTCATAGATCGCCGTGCCGGAACGACCGTCATCGGTTTGAACAACCATTTGATTCAGACCGCCACAATGAAATGGCTCATACGGCGCGCACCAGGAGCCATCCGCGTCGATATTAACAGTTTCACCGCCTTCGAGCACAAACGTTACGCGCCCCGAAAGCCGCTTTACATTGCTGCCGTCATTGCCATACGCTACTGATTCTCCATCCTCGCCGATCCATTTCAACTCATGCCTGAAGTCCACAACAGGGATGGGATCGCCCCCGTCCGCAGGCGCAAAGCACCCGTCGGAATATACTCTGGCCCCATTGGCATATTCCCAATGCCACACGCCGAACATTCCATCGGGCAATTGGATGGCAAGCCACATCCACAGAGGACATCGACCATGATCACGAATTCCCCAGGAATGATCGCGCTGGCCCCACCAGTTGTCGACCGTATACGTCACACCTTCATAAGTGTATGTCCCCGAGTAGTTCCCTGACTGGAAGATGTGGCTCTGGTCCCATACGATTTCATGCCCTGCCTTCATCGTTCCTCGCCGTAATCCATAGGGTTGTGTGCGGGCCGTGAAAGTAAGATCGATACCGACCGGTGCAGCGGCTTTATCGACACTTAACTTTATGGTCTTGAAAGGCTCGAGAATATCAATGGAGACCGGTCCAACTGCAGTGGTGTGTGGATCCCCGTTATAAGGACGGGTGTGATGGGCAAATATCGGCTGGTTATTTATCCGCCCCATCTGCAGGGAGTCCATCATCTGCTGTTTCGGAAAGTGGGCCAAGGTAAGAATTACCACATCTCCGGGTACATCGCGGGGATGCAATATGTAAAAGTAGCTATCTCGCCAGTATTCATGGTATGTCACAACATTTAAGTGCGGTTCGGGAATCTGGTGGTAAAAATACTCATCGGCAGGAACAAGCTTAGGCATGACACGCCCCCTTTCAGTGAAATGGTGAGACCTTTGCAAAACGCCCCTTTTTGTCCAACCCCGGCGTCAGGCTCAAATTTTGGCACGAAGTGAAGCTTCAGCGCTATCCTCAAAAGACTCAATGTGTTCCTGTGGTTTTACACAGTGACGCTTTTAAGCGCTAAACCAACATAAAATGTATCGCAAAATTTGCCCTTTGTGTCAATACCATATGGATCCATTTAAACTTTGACACTTCAACTTTCTGGATTCATGGCCTTACGTAATGAAAAAACCGCTTGACATTGTGTTGAGTTAATCAACCAGGTTTGATATAATTTTAATACTTTTATGGTTATTTAAAATTAAACAGTTTGAGAGGTTCCATGAATGGGGCAAGAGGAATTGATATTGGCGGCGGCGGCCGCTTATTTTTCAGGCAAAGGGTACTACGTTAACACAAATTTCACTGTTCCGGGAACACAAATCGCTCTCGATCTGGTTGCGGTCTTACCCAAAATGAGGGAACTTAAACCCCGGTTGAAAATGGGATTTGCTCCCACGGGTATTCTTGTTCATCTCCTTGACGGCGACTGGATTCCCTTTGAACGAATTGTTGATAAAACAGGTTTTGATACTAATTTTGTCGGTGAAGCACTAACGGAGGCGGCCCAAAACGATTGGGTAGAAATTGATATCCATAAAGAAGCGGCGCGTTGTAGAATAAAAAACTATAAGATCCCGGCCCGCGAGTGCGTGCTGGCGTTTTTGGGAACACAAAACTTTACAGAAAAACTTGATACCGCACGTGCTCTGGAAGGTTGCTACCACAAGGCCTTTTTTATTTTTCCTTACAGCTTAGACGACCGAACGACGGATCAGATTGCGCTTATGGGGGGGGGAATAATCAAATACCATCAAACCCATGGCGTCTTTCAAGAATTGATGCCTGCCCAAACATTTGATATCGAATCGATAAAGCGCTACGCCTTAATTGTAGAAAAAGTCTTATATGATAATGTCTGGGTCATGACGGAAGAAATCATCTAATGTCAGACACACGGTTTATATCTTTTTCCGGCAAAGGTGGATCAGGGAAAACAACCACCATGTCTCTGTTTCTTTCTGCTATCCTTCGCCGGAACATTTTCAAGGAAATTCTGGTCATCGATGCGGATCCGGATGCCAACCTTTCCGAAACCTTGAACATTCACGTCGAAACAACGTTAGGAGAGGTCTTGGATAAACGTAAAAAGGAATTGGAAGGACCGGCAGCAGCCGGCACCAAGCTCCGGTTTTTAATCTGGGATTCAATCGGCCACGGAAATGGATTCGACTTTTTAGTAATGGGACACACCACTGGTACGGGATGCTACTGCTCGGTAAACTCTGTTCTTAATGAAGTGTTAGTTGAAACAGTTACGATGTACGACCTGGTTTTAATCGACTTTGATGCCGGGATTGAACACTTCAGTCGCCGGTCGGGCAACCCAAGCGACACGTTAATCATAACGTGTGATCCTTCGCGATTGAGCTTTGATACGGCAAAACGAATAAAAAGATTGATAGAAGAGCTTGCCCTCCCCTATGAGCGTCAGTTTCTAATGGGTTGCCGTTTTGATCAAAATCAAAAGGCATTGTTTAACGGTCTTGCAGAGGAGGTCGGGCTGGAAGTTTTGGGAATGATAGCGTATGACGCTGAAATCGCAACTAAAAATCTGTTGGGTGAAGATCTTCTGTCGTTAACGCCTGACAACCCCTCTATTAAGACGGTCCAAGGAATTCTCAAACAACTGGTCCCTGACTCTGAAACCATATAGTACCGGAGTGAATTTATGGTTAAAAGAAACCATGTAAAGCGCTAATCAACACCATGGAAAGATTTTTTACCATCAACAAGGAGGGATATATGCCCATAACCGACCCGGAAATTCAAGAACTCGAGGAAAAAGCCAGGCAGTTGCGTAAGGATATCATTGACATCACCGGCTGGGCCGGCGGTGCCCACATCGGCGGCGCTCTTAGCGTACTCGACATTCTCGTGATCCTGTATTACAAATACCTGAATATCGATCCGCATAAACCTGAGTGGGAAGACCGGGATCGGCTGGTATTAA
>JAUXEW010000302.1 GCA_030620375.1 Desulfobacteraceae bacterium
CTGGCGTGCCCCCTTTTTTCCCGCTTTGCGGGTGGTAGTTTACTTAACTCCGGGCATCCCGGTCTTCAGGGTCCGGAGCTTTAATAAACATGCAGGGTATTCGGTGTGGGCGTAAGAATCGGTTCTGTCGACGATATTAAAAAGATCGTTCATAATCTATAACAAAAATTAGACGGTTGATGCAAGAGGCGATTATAAAAAAAACCATCCGCTGAAAAAATATCATCAGCGGATGGTTTGTTATAAAAAACGTCAACCATTTAAAATGAAAAGGGGTTATGGTGATGACTCAAATAATTTTTTATGGGCACTATATCCTTCTTTTTCCAAATCATCTGTGGCAATAAATCTTAGCGCCGCTGAATTAATGCAATACCTCAATCCAGAGGGCTGGGGGCCGTCGTTAAACACATGCCCCAAATGAGAATCACTCTGCTTACTTCTGACTTCAATCCGAACCGTAAACAAACTCCGATCTTTTTTTTCGACAATGTTATCCGGAACCAGGGGTCTGGTAAAACTCGGCCATCCGGTTCCGGATTTAAATTTGTCGGTGGAACTAAAGAGGGGTTCACCGGAAACGATATCCACATAGATCCCGTCTTTTTTGTTATTCCAGTATTCATTATCAAACGGTGGCTCAGTTCCGTTTTCCTGTGTGACGCGATATTGCAGCGGCGTTAATCTTTTCCGAAGTTCGGCTGCTGAAGGTTTATGAAAACCAATATCCGTTTTCTTTTCCCTCCCCCATATTTTTTTTAAGAACTGGTCCCGGCCCGAACCGCGCCGGTAATATTTATATCGGATGGGGTTGTTCTTATAGTAATCTTGGTGATATGATTCTGCCATGTAGAACGTCGAGGCCGGTGTAATCTCCGTCACTATCGGCTTGTCAAATATTCCGGTTTTTTCTAATGTTTCTTTTGATTTTTTCGCCAATCGTTTTTGCTCATCGGTGTGGTAGAAAATTTCCGTTCTGTATGGTGTTCCTCTGTCTGCGAACTGCCCTCCCGAATCAGTGGGGTCTATCTGCTTCCAGAACACATCAAGCAGTTTCAGATAGGTGATTTTGGATGGGTCATAGGTGACCTGAACCGTCTCCGCATGACCGGTAATACCTGCTGAAACCTCTTTATAAGTAGGGTTTTCCTTATGTCCTCCCGTATAACCGGACACCACTTCTATCACCCCTTCCAGTTTTTCAAACGGTTTTTCCATGCACCAGAAGCAACCACCGGCGAAGGTTGCAATTTCTGTTGCTGCCTGGGCAACTGCAAAGAACGGATTTAATGCCAATATCAGCGCTATAATTACAATTATGGAATTGTACATACCGTTTTCCTCCTTTTTAAGGCTTATCAATATGGCGGGTCAAGCCCTGGGCCAAAAGATGCCGTTTATAGATGGATAATAGTTAATTTATAATACTGATTTGCATATATTCAAGGGGAGGGAGGAAAAATTATTGACGCCTCCCCGCAGCAAGCTACGGGGTTAGCGAGCGCATTGCTTGTTCAAACCTCTATGCGGGTGGGTGTTTACTTAAACGGACTGGTTCCGATGCCGGGCCATATGCGAAGAACGCCGAAGACAGCACGGATTCCGAGCCAGCATCCGATAGTTACCCAAACCCATGTAAGGGCATCCGGAGAGCCTTCATTCAGGAGATAAATCGCAACAACGCCGAAAAATGATGCAACAAAGACAACATTTCGTAAAAAACGATAGTCTCCTGTTCCCCAATGAATACCGTCCGTAGCAAACGCAAGCCCATTGACCGGTTGGGCTATGGCGGCTACCATCCAGGCGGAGATAAAGACATTAAGGGATTCTGCAGGAACCAGAACGGCGATCACGATATCTTGACCCAGCCACATGGATAAGCTCAATCCGAGACCGGTTACGAAACTCCAGACACATACGACGAATGAAATTCGCTTGGCTTCTTTATACCATTTCGAACCCATAAAATATCCGATTAGGCTCTGTCCGGTGACCGCAAAAGCATCAAGGAAAAGAGCGGTAAATATCCATACCTGGCGGATGGCCTGATGCGCCGCTCCTGCGTCAGGTCCGATGCGGGTCGCGGTTCTTGTGGTTAACAATAAGAATCCGATGATCAGTCCGGTTCGGAAAAAAAGGTCTCTGCCGATGATGAACAGATTTTTTGCGTCCCGAACGTAAATGTGATTCGGAAAACCCAATTTTACATACACGGCGATAACAGCCCAAACAGCGCCGATCCACTGGCTTACGGTGCTGGCCAAGGCCGCCCCGGCAACACCCAGTGGTGGAATCGGTCCGAACCCAAAAATTAAAATCGCATCTAATAAAATATTCGTGGCATTGATGCTTAAAGCAATCCATAACGGCGTCTTCATATCCATACGTCCTCGAAGGACGCCAAAGGCGGCGATTGAAACCAAAACCGCCGGGGCTCCGAACAGACGGATATTTAAATATTGGACGGCAAAGTAATGAACATTATCCGTTGATCCCATTATTCTCGACATGAACGGAATGATCGGGAAACATAAACCAATGATTAAAATCCCGATAACAGCGCTTAGAAACAGGGAAAGGCCGCTAACTTGCCTTGCCCGTTGAAGTGCTTGATTGCCGGATGCCTTGGCGATTTCAGTCTGGGTTCCGATCCCAAGGAAGTTGAACACCCAGAAAAGGCTTGAAAGCACCATGGTGCCGACTCCAAGCGCGGCAAGCGGAACAGCGCCCAGTCGAGAAATAAAAGCCGTGTCCACAAGCCCGGTTATCGGTTCCGCGATCAGGGATATCAAAACCGGGATGGACATTCTGATCAATGTGAGATGAGGTGATCGGATAAACGGATGGTTTGATGGTGTTGGTATGTCCGGGTTCATATTGATAATATAACTAAAGTTTCGCAGTTAATTTATTCATATCAATGAGGGGTAATATTTTGAAAATATAGGAAAAAACAATTGAAAAGCAGCTCCGATTTTAGTATATTTGAATTTACTAAGATACCAAAATAACTAAAAAAAGGA
>JAUXEW010000114.1 GCA_030620375.1 Desulfobacteraceae bacterium
CCAAGCCAAAAAAAATTCAACAACCCACCTAATCCCTTAATATCCCGCCATTTCCCGCCCATTCCCACCAAAACTCACCCGATCCCACTTTTTCTTAGTTTATCTGCAAGAGGACAATTGGACTTTGCCTGAATCCAATGGGGGGAAGAGTGGGGGGAAGCCCAATTTTGCCAAACAAAAAAGGACTTAGAAAACTTCCTAAGCCCTTGATATTATTATTGGTGATCCCAGGGGGAATCGAACCCCCGTTACCGGCGTGAGAGGCCGGCGTCCTAACCGCTAGACGATGGGACCACATGCTGAGATTTTAGGGAGAGATATAAAAAAGGGGCTTGTTTGTCAAATATTATTTGGTGTTCATCCGGAAACAGTCTCAATCGGTTTTCTTGCCCTTTCTGAATCCGAAAATCAAATAGATTATAAATCCGATAAACGGGATAGCTGCGATAATTCCCCACATTGCCTTTTTCCCGATGGATCCAAAATCCTTTTGCCCCACATCCACGATAGCCCAAATACTCATTAAGAAAAAGGGAATAGTTAAGATCAGAATGGTTATGACTGTTTTAAGATCCATGATCAGCCTTTCAACAGGTCGGATATTTTTAAAACCGTGTTCACATAATATTTGCTGTGGTTATATCGATAAATTATTGTGAATGCGTTTTTCCGGTCTATCCCGGGTTTCCAACCGTAATGTTTCAGATAGTTGGCTATACTGGCGATGGCGTCTGCGTGTGTGTAAAGATCGATGGTTCCGTCTTTATTCCCGTCTTTGCCCAGTGTCAGAATATTACTCGGCAGAAACTGGGCGATTCCCATGGCGCCGGCGAATGAACCGTAAATCCCCGACGGATTCATATCTTCCCGTGCCGTGTAAGACAAAAACGCCTTTAATTCGCGGTAGGCCCAGTTTGCCTTACGCAGGGCCTTTTTATCATATTTTTTTCTGGAAAGCTTATAAGAATTTAAATATTCTCGCCATAAAACGTCCCGATTCGCATGGTTTTTTAACGATGCCATGGTGGAGAGCGTGTTTAGGATGTTATTGTTTCCAGTATAAGTTCCAAACCGGGTTTCAACCAGAATAATCGCCGTGATAACCGTTTTATCCACACCAAAAGTGTTTTCCGCATGTGTTAATTCATTTTGGTAGGTTTTTAAATAGCGTCGCGCGTTTGTGATGGATTTTTGAGATGTAAACTGTTTGTAATTCAACGTCGCTTCTTTATACGTGAAATAATTGCTGACCGTTTCACCGGCAAACTCAATGTTAGGGGCGGTATATATTTGATCTATTCTCTGTTCGTCAAATCCATCGGCAACCAGTCTTTTTTTTAACGATTCAAAAAGCCAGGAATAGGGTCCCGGCATTGCCGCCGCGGTAAACGGAAAAATCGATAAAACAGCTAACATTACGCCAACGGATATGATAAAATTGATTGTTTTAAAAAAAACCCGGTGTTTCGCACCGGGATAAAACTGAAACTTTGAGGCACTGTCGTGCCCTCTTTTTTCCCGCTTTGCGGGAAAAGAAAGCCACCCGCTATGCGGGTGGTAGTTTACTATTGTTTTTTTTTGATGATACATGGTCGCGATATTTCCGGTTGTCCGGATGGCTGTTGGTTTTTACTTGAGTGCATCCGCTGTTGATCCGTAATAAATGACATGGTATGGTCCTTAATGTCAAATAATACCGATGCCATAATATGTGAAATCATCAATTTTAAAGGACGCCACGAACGTGAAAAAAACATCAAAAACGATTTTTACCTGCCAGACATGCGGCTATCAAACGCCTAAATGGATGGGAAAATGTCCGGACTGTGAGAAATGGCACACCTTTGTTGAAGAGAGGCAAACGTTAAGACCGGGTCAGCGCGGAAAGGCGGCCCCGCTTCGGTCGGAACCCGTTCCTATTGATTCCGTGAGTCTGGAGGCGGAGTATCGTCTTTCCACCGGTATCGAGGAGTTGGACCGGGTCCTGGGCGGCGGCTTGGTGCCCGGGACCCTTGTATTAATCGGTGGTGATCCGGGTATCGGGAAATCCACACTAATGTTGCAGGCGCTGCATGGGATTGCCAGTGCCGGCCGGAAGGTACTCTATGTGTCCGGTGAGGAATCGATCCGGCAGCTTCGGATCAGAAGTAAACGGTTGTCAACGGTATCGGAAAATTTGTTAGTGGTTTCAGAGATCGATGTGGACGCCATCCTTTCCATGATGGAATCCGAAAAACCCGGGGTGCTGGTGGTTGACTCCATCCAAACCCTGTTTAGTGCGGATCTGACGTCAGCCCCGGGCAGCGTCAGTCAGGTCCGGGAATCTTCGGTGCAGCTCATGCTGGCGGCCAAAAAATCGGGCATACCGATATTCCTGGTGGGCCACGTCACCAAGGATGGCGCCATTGCCGGCCCCAGGCTGTTGGAGCATATGGTGGATACGGTGCTTTACTTTGAGGGAGACCGGAACCATATGTTCAGAATTTTACGGGCGGTAAAAAACAGGTTCGGGTCTACCAATGAAATCGGGGTATTTGAGATGAATGATAATGGGCTTGACGGGGTTTCCAATCCCTCTGAAGTATTTTTGTCCGAACGGCCCGAAAATACACCCGGTTCAGTGGTTACCGCCAGTATGGAAGGAACCCGACCGATTCTTATTGAACTGCAGGCCCTTTCCGGCAGTACCAGTTTCGGTAACCCTCGAAGGACCATTTTAGGTGTCGATCAGAATCGGGTGGCGTTGCTGGTGGCCGTGATGGAAAAAAAGTTGGGGCTGCATTTGATGGGGCATGATATTTTTATGAACGTCGCCGGTGGTGTTAAAGTGGTTGAACCGGCCGTTGATATGGGAATTGTTTCTGCCATCGCGTCCAGTTTTTTGGACCGGCCGGTTTGTGAAGGTACGGTTGTATTGGGAGAGGTGGGACTCACCGGAGAAGTCAGGGCTGTCGGTCACATCGAAAAACGAATTGCCGAGTCTAAAAAAATGGGGTTTACGCGGTGTCTTTTACCGGAAAGCAATTTAAAACGAACGGCGGGTATCAAAGGAATCGAGGTTGTCGGGATAAAGACGGTATCAGAAGCGATGGAATCCTTATTTTAAATCTGAGTTTCGTGTTGGGCCATATATGCCATTGTTTGCTTGCGAGACCTTTGCAAAACGCCCCTTTTTGCCCAATTCTGGCGTCAGGCTCAAATTTTAATCCTCAAAAGACTCAATGTATTCCTGTGGTTGCACGTAGTGAAGCTTTTCGGCGCTAAATTTTCGCCTTCCTTGGCCTTGAACAAAAATGAACATTTTTCAAAGGTCTCTCTGCTTGACTTAGGGCGTGCTTAATTATATGAAACATACCCGAAAAACGCGAAATCGATGGGAAGACCATTATTCCCGGAGAGCCAAACAGGAAAAATATCCTGCCAGATCCGTATATAAATTAAAAGAGATTCAGCAGAAATATCATTTGATTCAAAAGGGGGACAGGGTCCTTGATTTAGGGTGTGCTCCCGGCTCCTGGCTGCTTTATGCCTCGGAGCAGGTCGGACATAAAGGCTATGTTGTCGGCATTGATCTAAAACCGGTGACCGTCAGATTGCCTTCCAATGTAAAGGTTCATGAAGGAGATGTTTTTTCCACCGGTGATGAGGTTCTGGCGTTCACGGGAGAAAGGTTTCATGTCGTGATGAGCGATATGGCCCCCGCCACGACCGGTAACACGCACGTGGATTCCGCCAGATCATTTAACCTAAGCGAAACGGCATTCGTGATTGCCCAAAAAGTGCTGGTTCCCGGTGGTTCGTTTATTTGTAAAATTTTTCAGGGAGAGGATTTTTCCAGATTTTCAGCACTGGTTAAAGCCAGTTTTAAAACCTGTAAAAATTACAGGCCCAAAAGTACACGGAAGGCAAGTAAGGAAGTTTACGTAATCGGGATAAAAAAAACCGGACAACCGGTAAGCTGATCAGCGGTTAAGATAGGAGGTTAACATGTCGGGTCACAGCAAATGGTCTAGCATAAAACACAAAAAAGGCGCTACCGATGCAAAGCGTGGGAAGATATTCAGCAAGCTCATCAAGGAGATCACCGTTGCCGCTCGTATGGGAGGGGGTGACCTCGGCTCAAATCCACGACTCAGAAGCGCCGTTGCCGCCGCAAAAAGTGAGAACATGCCAAAGGATAATATGGAACGGGCCATTAAAAGAGGGACCGGCGAACTCGAAGGCGTAAACTACGAAGAATCGGTTTACGAAGGATATGGTCCCGGTGGTGCCGCGGTATATGTGGAATCTCTCACAGACAACAAAAACCGGGCCGTAGCGGATATTCGGCACATTTTCAGTAAATCCGGTGGAAATCTCGGAGAAAACGGTTGTGTGGCCTGGATGTTCGACAAAAAAGGGTATATCGTGATTGAAAAGTCGGCCATCGATGAAGATGCCCTGATGGAAGCCGCACTGGATGCGGGTGCGGAAGATGTCAGAGAAGATGATTCGAATTTTGAAGTCATCTCTTCCCCGGAAGATTTTGAAGCAGTCAAGACCGCCATTGAAAAGTCCGATATTCCGTATGTCGTAAGCGAAGTCACCATGTTGCCCCACACCAACACAAATCTTGTGGGGAAGGAGGCAGAGCAGATGATCCGGTTGATGGATGCGCTTGAAGACTGTGAAGACGTGCAGAAGGTTTACACCAATGCGGATATACCGGAGGATATGCTGTGAGACCATGGTCTCAGTTCTTTCGGAGATGATTCGAGTTTAGGCACTATTTCGCCAGTCCAATCATTTTTTCAACCGCTGACAGGGCTTTTTCCCTGATATCTTCCGTAACGCTTACTTCCCCGTCCATATTTTCCAGGCTGTTGACGATATCGCTAAGGGTAATCTTTTTCATGTCTTCACAAACCATACTGTCGGATGCGGGGATAAACGTTTTGTCCGGATTTGCTTTTTTCAGCGGATAAAGCATTCCTACTTCCGTACCGACGATAAACGACTGGCGGTCGGATTCCCGGGCATAGCGAATCATTCCCGACGTACTCAAAGAAGCATCTGCGAGTGCAACAACTTCAGGCCGGCATTCAGGATGCGCCATAAACAGGGCCTCCGGGTGTTTGCTCTTTGCTTTGAGGACGTCTTCCCTGGTTAACCGGTCGTGTGTGGGGCAGTATCCCTCCCAGAGGTAAATTTTTGTTTTGGTTTTTAAAGCCGTATTTTCGGCAAGGTTTCGATCCGGCACCATTAAAACCGCTTCGGCTTCCAAGCTGTTGACGATTTCAACGGCATTTGCCGATGTACAGCATATGGTGGATAACGCTTTGACATCAGCGGATGAATTTACATAAGTGACTACCGGCATCGGTGGCAGTTCGCCCAACTTTTTTTTGAGCATTTCGGGCGTTACCATATCGGCCATGGGGCATCCGGCATCTCTGCGGGGTAGCAGTATCGTCTTGTCCGGTGACAGAATTGAAGCGGTTTCCGCCATAAAATGAACGCCGCAGAACAAAATGACGTCGGCATCCGTTTGAGCGGCCTTGATACTTAATTCCAGTGAATCACCACAAAGATCGGCAATGTCCTGGATTTCAGGAGGTTGATAGTTATGTGCCAATATGATGGCGCTTCGTTCCGTTAATAACTTTCTGATCTTTTCCTCCATTGTTTTTCCTTTACTCATCGAGTTGAAATATGTCTGCATTTTCAGGTATGGTAAATGTAAACAATTTATCTTCTAAATCAGGGTTAAATTGAATATCGCTCAGATTCACGCGGGTTTCGTCTTCGTATAGATTATAGGTGATAATCCGGACAAGCGTGAAATTTTGTTTTGAGACGAATAAATAGATGGCGGATAGCCCCAGCGTATTTTCCCGGGGGACGAGTTTTAACAGGTAAAGCGTTTTATCTTCCGGTTCCTCAAGGAATATCTCAAATTTTTGCCTCAGTATCTTGATATCACACAGAAAGCCCGCGCCCTTACCGTTACCGAAAAAAAGGGGAGATTCGCCGACGATGACCTGGTTGTCCTCCGGACGATAGATCCATAAGGTCTTGCCGTCGGAAACGATGAGTTGCGGATCCGGTGATTCATATTCCCATCTCATCATACCGGGCGGCTTGACGTATATTTTGCCCGATGCCGTATCGGAGATATCCATTGCCGTGATGGTGGAGGTTTGAGAAAATCGTGCGGAAAAACCGGTGGTCAGATAACGGTTTTCCACGCCATCTAAAACTTCATCCAAGGTGTGTAACATATCAATAGGCGCGGGTTCCGTTGTTAATTCCTTGCCCGGCACCCCATCTGCATTTATAGCAGCCATCATCCCGAATATTATGGCCAAATATTTTAATTTCATTTGTAGATCCCAGTCAATCGTTTTGTCCCGACAAGAAAAAATAAGGGGCTATTATGGTTGTTCAGTCTACACAGGGTTGCCAAAATCTCTGACCGCTTACATATATTAACCGCTTGATTTTGTAAACAGCGCCTGAATGAAAACAGCTATTTTTCCCGATTGCTGCGTCAGGTAAAAATTTTGGCATGCAGTGACGCGTTTCAGCGCTGTCCTGTGGATATCGAAGCGCCTTATAGCCGGCTTCAGGGAGTTTCAATATCCGGATCCGGTTCAAGTTCACCAGGTATCCTGATAGATCAATTCTTTAAAATATTCCGTTTTTCCATGGATGGAAAGGCTGATCCGGTCAATGATTTTTATGTTGTACCGTGCGTCTGCTTTATCGAAATAAGGCGTTTTGATCCCCTGCAGGATCAATGTTTCCATATTGATTTTTTTTAATTGCGCTTCAAATTCTTCAGCTCTCTCAAGGGTTGATATATAAAATTTCTTTAAATCCATCAATGCCCGATAAATATTCGCCTCATCCATAACCCCTTCAAGGAACTCAAGAGCAAAATTTAAGGATTCAATAAACTCATCCGGCATAGCGGTAATTGTTTTAAAGAATGAAACCATCCATACGATATTGTTTTCCGTAAATCGGATCCGTGAGTTTCTCAACTTCACTTTCGTAAGGTTTTTCAGGGCTTCGTCAACATACCGGCCAATTCCGTCAACCAGGCGTTGATCCAGCAATTTGGTCAGGTTGAGGTGGCATATAAAATGTTCGGCGGCCGAAAAGGAAAAAGAAAGCGGAAAAGAACCCCTTTCATCCGGCAGGTGAACCATTACTGCCGGGTGTTTTGATACAATTTTATGTAGCAGTGCATCCACATCGTTTTGTTGAAAACTGAGACGTTCTACGAGCGGTTCCAACCGAGCCTGAATCGATTCATCCGGGAAACAAATCAATTGGATAAGGGCTTCTCTTTCACAGTTTGTCGGGTCATCGATGATTCGTTTGATTTGTTCGATTGTCGGTGTTGAAAAGGTTGAATCGATAAAATGAAGCGCATCGGCATTTAACGCGACCCCGTTGTTTAAGATCTTAATGATCGCATTAGTCATTAAGTCATATTTATTATCCGAATCCATGGTGTGATGTTGGTCCGTTCCCAATCGTAAGTCAAACCGTACCAAACCGGTCAACAGGGTGATCCACAGCGTGAACAAGCAATGCGGGCGCATTTCGCGCAGTTTGCTGCGGGGAGGCTTCAAGCTTAAATGTATGGCGCCATGGCATGAGAAATCTGCTGTTTGGGCAAAGCCCCCACCAGGGTTTCCCGTAGCTTACCATTATCAAAAATTAACAGTGTGGGAATACTCCGAATCTGGAATTGATTAGCTACGCGCGGGTTTTCATCCACATTAAGTTTGCACACCTTTGCCCTCCCTTTCCATTCCGAGGCCAGGTCCTCCATGATGGGTCCGACCATTTTGCACGGACCGCACCAGGGTGCCCAGCAGTCGAGCAATACCGGCAAAGGGGAGTTAACCACCTTTTCAGTAAAATCATTATCACCAACGGCGATTGTCTCTCCGGTTAACAGGTCAAGGGTATTTATGGGAGATCCACATTTTCCGCACTTTGCCTTTTCGCGCATTTTTTCAACCGGGATTCTGTTTTTCGTGCCGCATGACAAGCATCTTAATAAATATGACGGGACTGCATTCATGGATAGTTCCTCTCAATAAATTAAAATCGATGCATGGTACAATTATAATGCAACATTGAAAAAAAACAATGAGTAAAGAATCCTGGCCCAGAGGACCCGGCTTTTTTGTGTACGATGTCCTGCTGTAGGGTCCGTTCCCCGAACGGACCGAATGGCGAACAGGCCGGTTTCAGCACGTTCAGGGACCGTGCCCTACATTTTCGGCTGGATTACTTCAATTCATATTAATCATTGATTAAATTCCTTTTGAGAAATTCGGATAGACCTCTTTTTATGTTTAAGTAAAGAATTCAGTATGCTTGTCGAACCTTTTCACGGCATAGCCAACTGCCTCTGACCTGTCCCAGAGGACCCGGTTTTTTATGTTTAAATAAATCGGTTCTAAAAGCTTCAATTGCGATCAAGATTGAGGAAGGCATCGAATGCCCGGCTGTCAACTTTGTTAGCTAGTGTCCATCCAGAAATGGTCTTTTTGCCCAATCTCATCGTTATGCGAA
>JAUXEW010000317.1 GCA_030620375.1 Desulfobacteraceae bacterium
AAATTGATAATTTAGATGAGTTGCTTCTCTTCAATTAATATGCTAGAATTTTATCCGCTATGCCATTAACCCCCATGTGCGGTAAAATTGCCAAAGTAAACTACCACCCGCATAGCGGGTGGCTTTTTTTTCCCGCAAAGCGGGAAAAAAGGGGGCACGCCAGTGCCTCAAAGTTTCAGTTTTATCCCGGTGCGAAGCACCGGGTTTTTTTAAAACAAATTAAAAAAATCTTCTGGAGTCTTGAAGATTAAATGAAACCTTATCAATTTCAAAACCTGGGAATCATTGCGGACAGTCACGGAAAATCTGAAATCATAAGCAAAGCAATCCGTTTTTTAAAAACCCATAAATGCCACGATGTCTTCCATCTTGGCGATATTTGCGATTCATTTCGTCCTGAAACCTGTGATTCGTGCATACAAGTTCTTAAAAAGAATGGGGTAGTGGCGCTTAAAGGGAACAATGATCATGTGCTGGAAATTAATCAGACAGATCAAACAAATTCACCGCTTTCAAGGGAAAGTCTTTCCTATTTACAGCACCTTCCGCCGATAGTTGAATTCGAGAATGCGATTTTTGCACATTCCCTTCCGTTCATTCAGCAGCTTGGGCTTTCATGTATGACTAAAGCCATGGGAGAGGCAGAAATTAACCAATTTTTTTCACAATCCGATAATAAAATTTTATTTCGCGGTCATAATCATACGCCCCAAATCGCTTGGCAAGACAACCATAAGATTATTTCCCGGACACTTTTACCAAAACAGACTATTAGTCTCGGCAAACGAATACCTTGTATCGTGACGTGCGGCGCTCTGACGCGAGGGCTCTGCATGATCTGGAACATTGAAAAACAACATCTTACAAGCCTGTCGTTCAATTAATTACCCAAGGGCCGGAGAATTTCTATCCAAAACCATGTCCCATAGCCCCGAAGTTATTATCTTTAAAATCGTGTGCTGTTTACGGATTTGGGAATCGTTAAGAAAAGCTGACAACGACCGAAACACGCTGATAAAAACCTAAAGCAGATGAATTACATACGTGACAGGCAAACCAATTATGAAAAACACTTTTCATGAAGCGATATTAATCATCCTTGTAGCAATTTTTATTTCCCTGATAGTCAATGGGCTCAGACCGAAAGGCATAGACCTTTTTGCCAACGGTGAGGTGGGAATGGACAACCAGGACCTGATAACCGTCATCGATATTGATACGGCCATTTTAAAATATAATACCCAAAAAGTGGTGTTTGTTGACGCTAGGTCATCAGAGGAATTCTTATTAGGGCACATTAAAGGTGCCATAAACCTTCCGGATCAATACTTTGACGAATGGATCGAGGAAATTATCTATAGAATCGATCCGTTAACTGAGATTATCACCTATTGCGATAGTGTTCATTGTCCTCAAGCCGAAAATTTGGCGGAAAAATTGTGTTCAACCGGATTTGAAAATGTAGTCCATTTTTCAGAGGGGTATAATCAATGGCTTGAATATAAAATGCCGGTTGAAGGCTGGACTGAAGGATAAAAATCTACCGAGACAGCGCGATCAATCGGTAAACCGGCATACCTGCTAACCACGCAATATCTTCCGGCGGAAGAATTTTCTCAACGGTTTCGTCAAACAAAATGCTGGCCTCGGCTGGAAATTCGTCATCCCCCTCCCAGAGAATCAACTGCAACGGTACCCTGGGGAAAATTCGAAATTCAAACGCAGCGTCCCCAGATTCAATGGCTATGCCACAGAGGCGATCGGCAGCCTGTTTAAATCCCGAAATATTTTGGCCGAACACTTTTTTTAAAGGATCAACAGCTCTTTTAATAAAAGCACTGTAATAAAAGGAGGCGCCCCGAATTTCCCGATAAGATACCCAATGGCCGGACAAGTTTGAAGGCCCCTCTCCCAACATATAATGCAGAATCAATACCTGTTCCTGGAGGGGTATCTCTGTATCGTTCTCTTGAGATTCTATACGAAACTCAAACGCCGGAAATGTAATCTGGTAAACGTTATCCAGGAAGGGTGCCCGGATTGTATTTTCATTAACCGGCTCAAACCCGGACCGTTGACAAACGTCTTTGAAAGCTTTCTTTGAAAGCTTTTCCGCAGCAATTTTTTTTGCATTAATGTAATCATCAACACGTGCCATAATTCTTTTTCCCGGGGAAAAAACCCTGCCCCGAAGGGAAGGGCTTTTTTACTGAATTGCTCCCCCGATCATATATCAAGCCACGAATCCGAGTAAAGGGTCTTCCCCAAAATAACTTTGGTGGTCTTGGCATAATCCTGCATCTCTTTTGAGAGACCGGCCATATCGGGGTCATTGCCATCCATGATACCGTAAATCAAATCAACTATGTCCTGACGGTTACCCTTCGCGATGTCAATCAGGTGGTCATCTAAAGGATCTGCGATAACGGACATCATTTCGTACTTTTGGAGCATTACCATGAAGGTCTGGTTGAGTATCGGTCTTAGATGAGTGGGAGGACCGTTGGAAATATTTGACAGGCCGCAAGTACTCTTTGCCCCTGGTGCGATATCCCGTAACATTCCGTTAAA
>JAUXEW010000209.1 GCA_030620375.1 Desulfobacteraceae bacterium
CACACAAAATTCAGCGGGCAGCAGACACAGGATGCAAGGACTATCCGGGTGATTCCTTTTTCACGAATGGTTCTTAAAATGCTTGAAGATCCTTCGGGCACACAGGCAGAGTTTAAGGATTCTACATAGACAATATCTTCCTGGTTCGCAAGCGCGTCCACATATTCGGTCATACTATCCAACCAGCCCAAAGCGTCATTGCACCGGCACGCAAACACGCCGATGCGGATTATAGGAGAAAGACCGGGATCCGGTGTGTGAAATGAAATGCCGTGGCCTCTGGGGCGTTGTGAAGTCCCGCTCAGAAGGACCATAGCTTTGGCGGCAGCGCCAAAGCCACGGACCATCATGGCATTAACATCAGATTTGGCCATTTTGGGTCCGTAAGCTCTGATGACATCTTCTCCTTTAACCTGGGGAGAAATATCGGGGTCCGCGATAATGACTACCCCGGCATGTTCGATGATTTCCTGATGGGTGTCATTCTGTTTTATGGCCTGTATCGGGCTGCAAACATCGACGCACTGCAGACACTCGGAGCAGACGCCGCATTGCAGGCAGCGTTCGGCTTCGAAAATGATTTGCGATTCGCTCAAGCCGAGTGCGACTTCGGCAAAGGATAGTATGCGGGTTGCCGGTTGTCTTTCCGGCGCGGAAGGACGCGACATGGCAGGGATGTCTTCCTGGATTTCAGGATAATCCGTCTCCGCTGGTCTCGCCAGGTCAGCCTCATGGGGTTCCTCCCCGCAAATATCATGATGAACGTCCCGGGCGGCCTGCCGACCCAAAGCCATGGCATCCACAACCGATGAGGGTCCGGAAACCGCATCCCCTGCAGCATAAACCCGTTTCATGTTCGTAAGTGAAGACCCGTTTGTGTCAATATATCCTTGTTTTGTCACATTAAAAGAAACTGCCTGATCCGGTTGTTTAAACGTACCGGATTGGCCGATAGCTACAAAGGCTCTGTCAAACTTAAACTCAACCGGCTCACCGTTTTGGATAACCACCGGCCAGGGGATGCCCTGGTCGTCAGGTTCCCCCGGTGTGGTGGGCATACAGACGAGTCGTTCCAAACGACCGCTATTACCGATAAATTCAACGACCTTTAGGCCGTCTTTAATCCTGATATTTTCCTCTTGTGCCGCTTTGATCTCTTCAGCATCCGCGGGGATAAAATCCATGGGAAACCAGGAGAGTATGGTTACATCGGCGCCCAACCGTTTGAGGACACGGGCCATGTCAAATGCCGCATTTCCGTCACCGATAACCGCAACGGTTTCATTAAGGGCATTCATCCCGTCTCGATAGAACCGGGTTAAAAACGACAGGCATCCATCCACACCTTGCAATTTTTCACCGGGAACACCAAGCCTTCGGTCTGACCAGGTCCCTGTTGCCAGGATAACGGCGCGATATTCATTGGTTAACCGATTTAAATCACCGACAAAATTCACTGGATGACCGGTGATGAAGTTGACCCCCAGGTTTTCAATATATCTTATTTCATTGTCCAGGATATCTCTAGGCAGCCGGTGGGGACCGATACCATATCGAAGCAACCCCCCCAGACGGCTCTCTTTTTCAAGAACCGTGACGGAATACCCCTGTCGGGCTAAATCCGCTGCCGCAGCCAGTCCGGATGGTCCGGAGCCGACGACGGCAATTTTTTCAGGGCGTCTGCTTTTACCGGACGATTCCGATGGTATCGGATTTTCATCAGCCGGAAGAGAATTTTCCTGGTCTGCCAGAAACCGTTTAATATCTTTGATGGCGATGGGTTCATCCAGATCGCTTCTACGGCAATTTGCCTCACAGGGATGAGTACAGACGCGACCGCAGATACCGGGTAAGATATTGTCGTGTCTCACCAGTTCAAGAGCTTCTTTAAATTTGCCGACCTTTGTCAGCGCGATGTAGCCCTGGGCGTTGACACCTAAAGGACAATTTTCCTGACAGAGCGGCTGGCGTCGTTTGTCTATAACGGGTCGCCCCGGTAATCCCATACGACTATTTAGACTGATTGCTTTTTTTCCGTCAAAGGTTTCCACGGGACAGACTTCGACACAACGGCCGCAGAGGGTACATCGTTCAGGATCCACATAGGTTGGAATTCGTTTTATGCGAACACGGAATCCCTGGGGATTGTGTTTGACGGAAATGACTTCTGCGGGCATGCAACACTGAATCGAAGCGTTTCTCAAAATCCTGATCAGTCCGGGTCGGTGGGCGCAGTTGAATGGCACACCGGATTCCAGACGCCATTCATCGGAAGATAGCATTTTATCTAAATCGTTACAGGAGTCTACAAGGAGAACCGGAATGCCGATTTCTCCGAGTTTATTGGTCGCAGCGATTCCAGCGGGGGTTGCGCCGATTACAATTACTCTGTGCAGTCGATCTTTCGGGCGTTTCATGAAATGGCTCCTGTGCGGCCTGCAGCCTTTTTCTCACGACCTTTAAGTACGGCCTGACCGTAGTCAAACCCTTTTTGAAAGGCCTTTATATTATTTTCTTCCGTCCCCTTGGGTACCGACACGGCAACGCTGTTTTTGGCCGCATTTTTGGAGACGATATGGGTGATGGCGGTTAAAAAGCCGATCATAATGATATTGGCCATCATTGTTCGTCCCAATTCCTCAGCCATACGCGTTGACGGGATAGAAAAATAATCATCACGTTTTCCCATGCGCCGGACAAGGTCCTTGTCGATCAAGAGCAATCCGCCCGGTTTCAACTGATCAATATGTTTTTCATAGGCAGACTGAGACATGCAGACGAGAATGTCAGGGCGATTAATATACGGATAATGAATGGTATCAGTGGAAATAATCACCTGGGCGCTGCAGGCACCGCCCCTGGATTCAGGGCCGTATGACTGAACCAGCGTGCTTTCCAAATGATCCCCCAGAGCAGCCGCCTTACCCAGAATACTGCCGGCCAAAACGATTCCCTGACCCCCAAACCCGGTTATGACGACCTCTTTTGTTATTTTTTCCTGGTTTTGCTTTTTATTCATTCCAATATAATCCGTTATGCGGGTTATTTTTTTGGTTATATTAATCGACAGGTTTTGTCGTACTGTTCAACACATGTTGGTCGATCCACATCGATAAAGTCACCCAAAATGATACCTTTATCAAAATCGATATCAATTTCTGTCGGATGCGCACCGTTTTTGATGATTCCTTTATCCTGGTAGATTTTCAGCATTTCATATGAACTCTGCTTGTTGCGCCGGCCGTAATTAACCGGGCAGGGAGAAAGGACTTCGATAAAAGAAAACCCATTTCTTTTGAGGGCTGTTTCGATGGAATTTGTGAGATCTCTTATGTGCAGTGTGGTCCATCTGGCGATGTAAGTGGCGCCCGAGGCATAAGCCATCAACGGAAGATTAAACGGTGATTCCGGATTCCCGAAGGGTGTGGTTGTGGTTTTGGCTTTATGCGGTGTGGTGGCGGCCACCTGTCCGCCGGTCATGCCGTAGTTAAGATTGTTGACACAAACAACGGTCATGTCCACGTTTCGCCTTGCGGCATGGATAAAGTGGTTCCCTCCAATGGCAAAAAGGTCCCCGTCTCCGCTGAAAACCACCAGATTAAGCTCCGGGTTGGCCAACTTCATTCCGGTGGCAAAGGGGATGGATCTGCCATGGGTGGTGTGAAACGAATCCAGTTTAACATATCCCGCCGCACGACCGGAGCAGCCGATGCCTGAAACCATCACCATTTTCTTTAAATCAAGTTCGCTGGTTTTCATCGCAGTGAGACATGCGGAAAACGCCGTTCCAATACCGCAACCCGGGCACCAGATATGGGGAATTCGATCCGTCCGTAAAAGGTCGTCCAGTGGATGTTCCGGTGGTTTTATGTGGTTCTCGTTCATGGTTACACGGGCTCCTTCAGTACATCGATTACGCTTTCAGGAGGAATGATTGTCCCTCCCGGGTGACCGACCAGGGCAACCGGTATTTTGTTTCCGGCGCACCGTTGAACCTCAAGGAAAATTTGTCCCAGATTAATTTCTACGGTCACCATTTTTTTTACCTGGTTCGCCAGGCGACGAATTTGATCCTCCGGAAAAGGCCAAACCGTAATCAACCGCAACAGACCTGCCTTGATTCCCATTTTACGGGCTTCATCAACCGCAGAAAGACTGGTTCTAGCTGAGACACCGTAAGAAATGACAGCGATATCGGCATCGTCTAATCGATATGATTGGGTTTGGATGATATCGTCTAAGTTGTTTGTTATTTTGTTCGTTATCCGCTTCATCATTTCGTCTTGTGCCTCAACGCTCATCACCGGATAACCTTTTTCGTCATGGGTCAGTCCCGTAACGTGAACGTTATAGCCCTGTCCGACTGTCGGCATTGGCGCGACGCCGTTTGGCCCGGGTTCAAACGGTTTAAACCGGTCTTTCCTGCCTTTTGGAGCTAACCGGGATACGGTTTTGATGTCTTTCGCGCTAGGGATGGATACCCTTTCGCTCATGTGACCTACGATTTCGTCCGTCATGATCAGAACCGGTAATCGATAGGTTTCGCTGAGATTAAATGCGGTGATGGTCTGATAAAATATTTCCTGTGGTGAAGCGGGCGAAAGGGCAATGATTTCATAATGGCCATGCGACCCCCATCGAGCCTGCATCATGTCGCTTTGGGCACCCTGTGTCGGGAGACCCGTGGAAGGTCCGCCCCGTTGTACGTTAACCACGACACATGGGGTTTCGGTACAGATTCCCAGCCCGATATTTTCCATCATGAGACTAAACCCGGGTCCGGATGTGGCCGTCATGCATTTAAGTCCCGCCCATGATGCCCCGAGGATTGATGCCATTGCGGCTATTTCATCCTCCATCTGGATAAAAGTGCCGCCTATATCCGGCAGTCTGGCAGACATATGTTCGGCGATTTCCGTGGCCGGTGTTATGGGGTATCCGCCGAAAAAACGGCATCCGGCAGCCAACGCACCTTCAGCGCACGCCACATCGCCGGTAAAAAAATGTTCTCCGGTGAGAACTGCTGGTTTCATTCTTGTCCTCTTTTGAATTCATTAATATGTTTTAA
>JAUXEW010000013.1 GCA_030620375.1 Desulfobacteraceae bacterium
CAATTCCCGGGAAAAAAGAAAACTTCAGTTTATAGAAAAAAAAGCAGGGATTAAATTTAATTATGCAAAAGTTCCGGAAGGATATGCAATTTGTGAGAAACAGCTCTATTCCATGATCAGCAAAATGGTAGAAGTTAAAGTGGATCAGAAAGAAATCGAGCGCTTTCTGCCACTGGTCTATAATACATTAAACAATCTTACTAAAGAAGAGCTCATTTGCAAGTTTGTTTCAAGTGAATTTAACCGCTTTCTTAATTATTATAAAAATTCCAAAGATATAAATGTATCCTTGGAAAAAAAGGAAGATGCTCATCGTCCTGTAAAAAAAGATCGACCCCAAAAAAATTTAGACTCTGGAAAATCGAAACGGTTTTTCTTAAATGCAGGATCTATGGACAATCTAAAAAAAGGAGCTGTGATAAGAACGCTATGCAGCAGAGCTGGAATTAGCTCTGAAAAAATTGGCCCAATAGAAATCAAGCGGGAATTTTCTTTTTTTGAAGTTGAAACCAGTGTTGCGGCTAAAGTGTTAAAATCAATGAAAGGTGCGAAAATTGATGGTCGAAATATTCGGGTTCAATATGCCGAAAACAAGAAACCGCAAATCAAACGATCTAAAAAAAGCAAAAAGAGAAAGAAAAGTTAAAATACAAGCACCATTTTTGCCATGCTCAGGCCCGTAAAAATCAAATTTCTATCTTTTTACAAGGCACCGATTTCTATCTGGATTTTCAATAAAGGAGAATCATTCCCATGGATTTTATTAAGTTCCCTAAGTTTCAGCTCCCCAAAATAGGCCTTAATAATATAGAATGGCCCAGGTTCGATATCTCTAGAATTGGATGGTCCACGATGCCTAAATTGAGGATCGGTGACGCCGTCACAAGGCTACCGATCGTGCAGGGTGGAATGGGGGTTGGGGTATCCCTTTCAGGCTTAGCGTCAGCGGTCGCGAATGAAGGGGGTATAGGTATTATCGCCGCCAATTCTATAGGTATGCTTGACCCTGATTATTGCGCGAAAAACAGGGACGCCAATACCATCGCCCTTAGAAGGGAGATCAGAAAGACAAGAAAAAAGACCTCCGGCATTATCGGTGTCAACATCATGGTGGCTGTCAATGATTTCCATTCCCTGTTAAGGGTCGCGATCGAAGAAAAGGTGGATCTGGTATTCCTCGGAGCGGGACTCCCGATAAAGGGGATTCCGGTTGAAGATATCAGATCGGCGGGGGTCAAGGTGGTCCCTATCGTGAGTTCGGCAAGGGCGGCAGACCTTATCTTCAGGTCTTGGGTGAAAAAATACGCAGATATCCCGGACGCAGTCGTTGTGGAGGGGCCGAAGGCAGGCGGTCACCTGGGATTTAAAGAGGATCAGATCGATGATGCCGATTTCGCCCTTGAAAATATCCTGCCCGAGGTAGTTGCCAAGATAAAAAAATACGAGGATGAGTGGCGCAGGACCATTCCTGTAATCGCCGCGGGAGGCATTTATACAGGCGCTGATATATACAACGTCTTTAAGCTTGGTGCAAGGGCCGTCCAGATGGGGACAAGGTTCGTGGCAACCCATGAATGTGACGCGGATATCAAGTTCAAGGAGTCCTATATCTCATGCAGGAAGGAGGACATAGAAATCATCAAGAGTCCTGTTGGCATGCCGGGAAGGGCCATAGGAAACAGTTTTCTGAAGGACGTGGCCTCCGGTAAAAAACAGTCCCATAAGTGTGCCTGGCGGTGCCTTAAAAGCTGTGACATAAAGACCGCCCCTTACTGTATCTCCCTGGCGCTCGATAATGCCAGAAAGGGGATCCTGGATAAAGGCTTTGCCTTTGCCGGAAGCAATGCCTACAGGGTCGATAAGATAATATCGGTAAAGGAGCTGCTTAAGGAACTCAAGGAGCAATATCTATGTGCCAGGGAAAAGAGCGTCTGCAGCCTGCGTGGTGAATATGAAAAGGCCATTGAAAGGCTCGTCTCCCTTAAAGAGGAGTACCTGATTGCATTGAAAGAGGGTCTAAATTCACTCAGGGATGAATACGAAAGGGGCATAGAAAAGAGGGGTGCGTTTTGCGAGGAGCTTTTGAAGAATATGGATAAAATTACTTCCTTAAAGGATGAATACCGCAACGTGCTTGAAAAGACGGGCCTGATCAAACAAGAGCTTATAGAGTTTTTTGAGCGATATTCCTTGCAAAACAGGCTGGAGCCCGGAAGCGCTTGAGACCTCCCCTTGGCCTCAGATAGACAAGTTTTGCTAAAATCGAATGTGAACTGGTTCAAGCCAAGCCCTTTCCCCGATCCAGGGTCCGGTACTGGATCGCCTCTGCAATATGATGCGCTCGAATATCCACTTCCTCTTCAAGATCTGCTGTGGTTCGTGCAATTTTAAGAATCCGGTTGTACGCCCTTGCAGACAGGCCCAGCTTATCCACAGCCGATTCTAATAGAAGACCGGAGTCATGGTCAATATTGCAGCATTTTTTAATCTGCCGGTTCGTCATCTGGGCGTTGCAGTGAATTTTTGTATGTTTTAACCGATCTTTCTGTAGTAGCCGCGCTGTCGAAACCCGCTTTCTGATCGCTTCAGATGATTCGGCTGTATCGTTGGACATGAGGTCCTTGTACGGTACTGCCGGTACGTCGACATGAATATCGATCCGGTCCAATAAAGGACCGGAAATCTTGGATCGGTACCTTTGTATCTGGTGGTGGCTACAGTTACAGATATGTTTCGGATCGGAGAAAAATCCGCATGGACACGGATTCATCGCCGCGATAAGCATGAAATTTGCCGGATAAGTGAGGGACATGGATGCTCTGGAAATGGTCACTTTTAGATCTTCAAGCGGTTGTCTCAGCACTTCTAACACATGCTTTTTAAATTCCGGAAGTTCATCCAGAAAGAGAACGCCGTTATGAGCCATACTGACCTCTCCGGGTTTAGGCACATTACCGCCTCCGATTAGTCCGGCGTCTGAAATGGTATGATGCGGATAACTAAAAGGCCTTTTTGTGACAAGTGCCTGATCTTTGACCAGCCTTCCGGAAATACTGAATATCTTAGTGGTTTCAATTGCCTCATCAAATGTCAAAGGCGGAAGGATCGTAGATAAACGTTTTGCCAACATGGTTTTACCCGAACCCGGTGGACCGATCATCAACAAATTATGTCCACCGGCAGCCGCTATTTCTAGCGCCCGCTTGGTATGCTCCTGACCCTTTACCTCGGAAAAATCGACTTCAAAATCATCTTTAGTGTTAAATAGTAAGGATCCATCGGATGTTTCGGGTTCTATTTTTGTTATGCCCCGAAAATAGTTAACCAACTGCGACAAATACCTAACCGGAATAACCGAAATTCCCTTACTGACTGCCGCCTCTCGCCGGTTGTCATAAGGAATAATGACTCCGGCAAACTCCGCCTGCTTGGCAGCAAGGGTAATGGAAAGAGAACCTTTAATCGGCTTAATACGTCCATCCAGTGAAAGCTCTCCTATAACAAGACATTTTGAAACGATCTTTTGGGAAAGAATTCCGGTGGCACATAGTATGCCGACGGCAATGGGCAGGTCAAACCCGGTTCCTTCTTTTTTGATATTCGCAGGCGCCAAATTAACGGTAATCCTGTCATTTGGAAACTCATAGCCCGAATTATTTATCGCTGATTTAACCCTTTCCTTGCTTTCCTTAACCGATGCTTCTGGAAGCCCCACCGTGGTGAAGGTAGGAAGACCAGGGATAATATCCACCTCAACTTCCACAACATATGCATCGATTCCGACTACCGCACTGCTGAAAACCCTGGCAAGCACTATTCCCCCCTCTTTATTTATGAGCAAACCACCGCCCGTACAGTGAACACCCTCATTTTTCCTCCCGGCAGGAGAAATAATGGGGCTAACCAACAACCCGAGACCGTTATTTGATCATCGACTTAAAAATCGTCATATTTATGACAATAATTAGCTTTTATTTAACGATTAGTCAATATAATACTGCAATAACATATGTATATACAATATTTTTTTTGCCATTTAAATTGAAGCCTCCCCGCAGCAAGGGGGAATGCGCTCGCATTGCTGGTTCAAAATAAGACGGGTTGATTTTATTTTTTAAATATGGCAGATATACAAAATTGTAGGCACCCGCACTGAAAATGACGGGGTATCAAAAGGGAACCCCTTAAACAGATTACGCTTTATGAAATGTTAATGCCAGTAAATCAGAGAACCATAGCAAAACCCGTCCGATGTTCAGGCGTGGGCCTACATTCTGGGAATCCCGTCAATATGACCATTAAACCTGCACCGGTTAATCATGGCATAAAATTTAAGCGAACAGACCTGCCGGATGGTCCGTGTATCTCAGCATTGTTTCAAATGGTGGTTGATACAAGCCTGTCAACCGTTATCGGGTCTGACGGTGCCATCGTCCAGATGATTGAGCATCTTATGGCATGCTTTTCAGGCAACTCTATTGACAACGCACTGGTTGAGATTGATGCTTACGAAGTCCCGGTAATGGACGGAAGTGCCGGACCCTTTACACGGCTCATCCAAAAGGTGGGAATTAAGGAGCAAAAGTCCCCCCGGTATGCTTTTATAATCAAAAAACCAATAGAAATAGAAAAGGACGGAAAATTTGTCGGTGTATATCCCTCTAAGACATTTAAAATTACCTATACCATAGATTTTACCCACCCCGTCATCAAACAACAAACATACACCATTAAGGTCTGTGAACAGACATTTGCCAAAGAAATCAGTACCGCCAGAACCTTTGGTTTTCTTCACGAACTGGAGCTGATGCAACTTCACGGGCTGGCGCGTGGCGGTTCTCTGGATAACGCCATCGTATTAGATGAGGATAACATCGTCAATCCAGAAGGCTTACGCTTTAAGGATGAGTTTGTCCGGCATAAAATTCTGGATTGTATCGGTGATTTTTCACTGCTCGGCATGCCGTTTTTAGGACACGTCATTGTTAAAAAATCCGGCCACACATTTAACCATGCCTTTCTCAATCAATTCTTCGCCGAAAAAAAATCGTGGGAAACTTGCGCCTTAAGTGATGTGGTAGACGCAACGTGACTACCTTCAAATGTCCATTCCTCTCAAAATCGCTTGCCATTTTTAGACATATCCGTTAAAAATTAAACATTTAAAGTTTTAAAAAAATGGTTGGTTAGTAATTTCAGATGACGTTTACACAACACATAAAAAAAATATCCGTATTAATTCTGTTTTTCTTGCTCTTATCCACGCCGTTAACGGGTGCTCAGGAAGCCAGGCTGGAAAATATCATCGTTACCAATACGCGTGATGATCTACTCATCTATCTAAATGTTGAAGGCGCTTTTACCAGCAAAATGAAAAATGCCGTTTTAAGCGGCGTACCGGTGACATTCTCATTCTTTATCAATTTATACTATTCCCGCAATTTTTTGATTGATAAAAAAATAGTAGACCGAAAGATAACCCATACCCTAAAATACAATAGCTTGAAAAAAGAATTTATTATCCAGCGATCCTGGGATAACGGCAAGGCCTTAACAACTGAGTCTTTTAGAGAGGCGCAGCGGCTGATGTCTGAAATCGACAGCCTCAAGATCATCCGGTTAAAAAAACTTGAAAAAGGGGCGCTATATCAGATTCGAGCCAAAGCTGAACTGAGCAAGAAAACCCTTCCTTTTTATTTGCATTATGTTCTTTTTTTTATTTCCTTATGGGATTTTGAAACCGATTGGTATACAAGTGACTTTATTTATTAAACAAGTCTTTTGGATAACAATAAAATTCGTTTTTTACGTGACCCAAAAATCGCTTTTCCCGCATTGATAATTAGCCTGCTTAAGACAAACGGTTCGGGACGCAAGGTTCACGGGGGTGGAATGCTTGAGCAAAAAAAACGCAAGCGTGAACGGATCCTAATACTTGTCATCATTGCGGTTGTCATCCTCCTGACTATTGCTGAAAACCGGATCATTTATTTCGGTGCAGACTTTCCGGTATCCAATACCATTTTGATGTTCGCGTTACTCAATATCAACCTGTTGTTGCTTCTCTTATTGATATTTCTCGTATTTAGAAATTTAGTCAAACTCTTTTATGATAGAAAACGGAAAGTCGTCGGAGCTAAGCTAAGAACAAAGCTTGTGGTTACGTTTATTTCGCTTTCATTATTGCCGACCATAATTCTCTTTTTCTTTTCCATTAATTTCATAACCAACAGTATTGAGTTCTGGTTTAATGTGCCGGTTGAGCAGGCCTTAGAAAACTCATTGCGTGTGGGTAGACACCTATATCAGCATAACGAAAAGAGCAGTCATTTTTTTCTCGAAAAGATTTCCTATCAAATTAGAACAAAAAAGTTGCTCGACCCTTCCCAACTCAATGCACTGTCTCATTATATCCAAATCGTCCAACGAGAGTTTAACATTCACGGCGTAGAAGTGTATGATGTCAACTCAAATCGCTTAACTTACGCTTTTGCGGAAGCGCTAGAGGGCAAGCCCTTTGAAATTGTATCAGCCGACCAACTTCAAAAAGCGACCCAAACAACACGTATCAAATCATTTTCCCAAAGCATTCCGAATGGTGAGCTATTTCGAACCATCGGCACGATACCTTTCCAAAGCTCTCATGAAGCGGTAGAAGCGCTGGTTGTGCTATCCTTTCTGATTCCCTCCGATCTATCCGAAAACATGGCATCTATCTCCAGGGGGGTTGAAGAATACCGGCAAATAAAGCTGTTAAAAAAACCCATCCAGAGCAGCTATTACATTGCGTTGTCAATTGTAGCGCTTTTAGTTTTATTTTGCGCCATATGGTTTGGTTTTGCCCTGGCAAAATCCATCAGCATTCCGATTATGGAAATGGCTGAAGGGACGCGAAGAATCGCTGAAGGTGATTTAAGTTTCAGCATTGATCCGAGTTCCGACGACGAAATCGGCACACTGGTCGATTCATTTAACAAAATGACCCGGGATCTGCGGAACAGCAGAGAGCAAATTGAGCTTTCAACCGAGATGCTTAAAAAACAAAATATAGAAATCGAAGCAAGAAAAAACTACATCGAAATTGTTCTAAAAAGTGTCTCTGCCGGTGTGGTTACGCTGGAAGCTGACGGCCGGATTTCCACGATTAATAAATCGGCTGAAAAAATGCTCAACTTGAAATCAAATCGGCTTATCAATAAAAATTATAACCAACTGTTACTTGAAGAGGGGCTTGGTTTTATTCATCAAATCATGGATCAGTTTAATCGTTCTCATAACGATGACGTTGAATTACCATTAAAATTAACTGTCGACGAAACGCCGCGCAGCTTCTGGGTTCATGTTAATTCACTAAAAGACGAATCAGGGCGACAGATGGGTATCGTAATGGTATTTAATGACTTGACAGATTTGGAAAAAGCCCAACGCATGCTGGCCTGGCGGGAAGTTGCCAGACGAATAGCCCATGAAGTTAAAAACCCGTTAACACCGATTACCCTTTCAGCTCAACGCTTGAAAAGAAAATATTCTCGACAAATAGATGATGCAATTTTTGATGAATGTACTCAGATGATTATAGATCATGTGGAACTGATCCGTAATCTCGTCAACGAATTTGCAATCTTCGCCAGATTCCCCACTGCTGATCTAAAGCCATGTAATTTAATCCCCATCATTCAAGAAACCTTGGCCCTTTATAAGGAAGGAGATCAAAACATTAATCTTCACATGGATATTCAAGACGCCATTCCTCAACTTAACCTCGATCGTCAGCAAATCAAGCAGGCCATGATTAACCTGATAGACAACGCGGTTGCGTCTATAAAAAATAACGGCAACATTCATATCACGTTAACCCATGATCCGATTTTGAAAATGGTGCGGCTCGAAATTGCTGATGACGGAGCCGGGGTATCCGATGAAGCAAAAACACGGTTGTTCGAACCTGATTTTACCACCAAGAAAACAGGGATGGGTCTGGGATTAACGATTGTACATAACATCATTTTAGAACATAACGGCATGATCCGTGTTCAGGACAATCAACCGAAAGGTGCCAAATTTGTTATTGAACTCCCCGTATAAAAATGGCACGTTAATAAACTGCTACCAGTATAGCGGTAGAAATAAAAGAGCACTTAAGTGACCCAAAGTTTCAGTATGATCCCGGTGCAACGCACCGGCTCATTTGACATAATAAATGCACGCTATCAATTTGAGTTAAGGAGTTTATCCATATGTTCCCATCTATACTGATCGTTGATGATGAGCCTTCTATTCTCCAATCCTTAAGCGGTATTCTTTCGGATGAAGGCTTTGAAATTCATACGGCATCTAACGGTTATGAAGCATTGAAGATCGTTGAAGAAAAATCTCCCGATCTTGTCCTGTTGGATATTTGGATGCCGGGGCTCGATGGTATAGAGACGTTAAAGGAAATTAAGAAAAATAACCCCTATATCCAAGTGATTATCATAACCGGGCATGGAACAATAGAAACAGCCGTAAAAGCGACTAAGATCGGTGCATCAGATTTAATTGAAAAACCGCTCTCAATAGACAAGGTCATTGTCACGATTAACAATGCATTGAATTTCCGTCGGCTTGAGGAAGAAAACCGTTATCTGCGCCGAAAAACTTTAGAAAAACACTCTCTTACCGGCAATAGCCCTTCAATAGTTGAGCTAAAAAAACAGATTTCCATTGCAGCCCCAACGGATAAGTGGGTATTTATCACCGGTGAAAATGGAACCGGCAAAGAACTGGTCGCCCGAACGATTCATCAATTAAGTTCTAGAGCAGATCAACCGTTAATCGATATTAACTGTGCGGCAATTTCTGAAAAACGTTTCGATAGCGAATTGTTGGGCCACGAAAGAGGTGCCCGTAATGATGAAACCGATAAAAAAATCGGCAAATTCGAATTGGCCGGTAAAGGAACCCTTTTTTTCGATGAAATCGGTGACATGAGTTTAAAAACCCAGAGTAAGCTACTTCGAGTGCTCCAAGAACAGAAATTTGAAAGGCTCGGTGGTAGCAGAAAAATTGATCTTCAAGCAAGGATTATCGTTTCCACAAACAAAGATATTCAAGAAGAAATTGAAAAAGGGAGTTTCAGAAAAGATCTTTATTACCGTTTAAATGTCATTCCAGTTCATGTTCCGCCGCTAAGGAAACGATTAAAAGACATTCCACTGTTGATTGAAACATTTCTGGTGGAATCTGAAAAAACAACTCGGAAAAAAAGAAAACCCATTACACCAAAAGCAATAGAGTCGTTATCCCGTTATTCGTTCCCGGGAAATGTCCGAGAATTAAAAAACTTTATCGAACGGCTGACAATAATGGTTGAAAAAGATATTATTGATGATACGGACGTTTCTTCCTTATATAATCCCAAGCAAGTGGAAACGGATAACACAGAACGAACTCAGTTCTTTTCAATAAAAAACCTAAAAGATGCCAGGCAGGCATTTGAAAAAGAGTTCATACAAAGAAGATTGTACCAATTCAACCATGATGTTACGAAAACGGCCAAGGCCATCGGGGTTAAACCCGAATATATTAAAAAAAAAATCGGGCATGATGATTAAATCCGAATATATTAAGTTATTACAATGGGGTTGAGAATTATCAGCGGAAATTTAAAAGGGAGAAAGCTCTTTACGCTTGCAGGGAAAGATATCAGACCGACATCGGATCGATTAAGAGAATCAATATTCAGCATCCTTTCACAGCGAGTTTCAAATGCAGTTCTGTTGGATCTGTTTGCCGGAACCGGGGCATTCGGGATTGAAGCCTTGAGCCGGGGAGCACAATTCGGTGTGTTTATTGACAATCATAAAAAGGCGTTAAATTTAATTAAGACAAATATCCACTCGTGCTCTCTTGATACAAAAACAAAAATCATCAGATGGGATATCCAAAAAAATCTCAACTGCCTGATATCAACTCATCGAACGTTTGATCTGGTATTTATGGATCCACCATATAATAAAAACTTGATTCATGCTGCCCTTAAAAACCTCCACCTATCTAAAAAGTTGGTTAAAAATGCCTGTATCATTATCGAACATTCATCTTCCGAATCAATCCCTAAAAATATATTAGGCTTTATCATGGCCGATCAAAGAAAGTATGGAACCTCGGTTGTTTCACTTTTGAATTATAATGCTTGATAACTTGAAGAAAGGAATGATCTGTAAATGGAAAGACTTGCCATATATCCCGGATCCTTTGACCCTGTAACCAATGGTCATGTGGATATCGTCGAAAGAGGACTTAAATTGTTTGATAGAATTATTGTTGCCGTATTGCTAAATCCATCGAAACAATTCCTTTTTTCTGTAGAAGAACGGCTCGAAATGCTTCGGGACAGCCTAAAAAAATTTACGACCGTAGAAACAGATTCCTTTGACGGTTTATTAGTTAACTTTGCAAAAGAAAAAAATGCCCGTGCCATATTAAAAGGAATGCGTGCCGTATCCGATTTTGAGCATGAATTCCAGATGGCCCTTATGAACCGCCGGATGAATCGGGAAATACAAACCGTATTTCTCATGACAGGATTTAGATGGATCTTCACCAGTTCATCAATTATAAAAGAAGTGGCTCGGTTCGGCGGTGACGTGAGTGGCATGGTTCCGCTGATAGTGAATCAAAAATTAAAGCAAAAGTACGGTTATGGCTCGTAAAATTTAAAATCCTTTTTAAAATAAAAATTTGATGATTACAAAAGAACCAACAAGCAGCACCGCGAATATTATCGTTAATATGTTCAGATATTTATCAATGAATGGCTGAATGCTCGAGCTGAATTTAAAAATTAATCCGCCTATTAAAAAAAACCGAGCGGAACGCGAAAAAATTGATGCCAATAGAAATACAAAAAAATTGATCCTAAATGCGCCGGCGGTAATGGTAAACAGCTTGTATGGCAACGGCGTAAATCCCGCAATACTAACGGCCCAGGCATCGTAGGTCATGTAAAGATGTTTGATGGTCTCGTATTTTGATGAAAGACCGTAGAATCCTATTATTTTATCACCTATTCCAACCATAAACTGCCATCCGATCAAATAACCCAAGCAACCACCCAATACTGATCCTGTCGAACATATCAGGGCAAATTTGATTGATAATTTAGGCCTGGCAATCGCAAGCGCAATTAATAAAACATCAGCCGGGATAGGGAAAAAAGAGGATTCGCAAAACGCTAAAACAAATAATGCCCAAGAACCATAAGGCGTCTCGGCCCATCGGATCACCCAGTTGTACAACCTTCTAATCATTTATAATTCTCGCCATCCATATTCACCGACAAGCTTAACAAATCTGCATCCACCGAGGTTGCTTTTATGAATCCCCTGTTCATCCTTGAAAATCTTAACGAGTTCTTGGGTGTATTGATCACCGACGGGTATTATCATACGGCCGCCGATAGCAAGCTGGTTTACCAAAACCTGAGGTATTTCCGGCGACCCGGCGGTAACCATTATGGCATCAAAAGGACTTTCATCAGACCATCCGGAAGTCCCATCCGAATATTTTGTAACCACGTTGTAATACCGGAGCTCATCAAAAAGCTTTCGCGCTTTGACAAAGATCGGATAAAGTCTCTCTACAGTATAAACGCGAAATGCGATTTCTGCAAGAATAGCCGCCTGATACCCCGACCCGGTACCAATTTCAAGAACCCGGTCGTCCTTATTTAACACTAAAGCTTGGGTCATTTCCGCTACGATATAGGGCTGAGAAATGGTTTGCTGCTCTCCTATGGGAAGGGGATGATCGCCATACGCCTGGTCCATCAATGCTTCACTAACAAAAAGATGCCGCTGTACGGTTCGCATTGCCAAAAGAACATTTGGATCTGTAATCCCGCGTGATTCAATCTGTCTGTGGACCATCTCTTCACGCTGACGGTCGTATTTTAATGATTTTTTGTCCATATTAGTAAAGAATCCTGGCCCAGAGGCCCAGGTTTTTTATGTTTAAATAAACCTCCTACCAAAAAAGCACTTTTTGGTCAAGGATATCGGATGTTTCATTCATATCAAATGGATTTTAGAATACATGCTCTGTGATTTTTATCAAATCAAAGGAATTTAAGCTGCATACTACTAAAAAACCATTGATTTTTCAATGGAATTTTATATATTACATCTTTAAGAATAGAATATTTTAACCGAATTGGCTTGTTATAAATGGAAAGCACAAAACACTTAAAAGTATCCATCACGCTTGCACTGTCCATCATTATTATCGGCACCCTCGGGTATATGATAATCGAAGGCTGGAGTTTTGTAGATGCATTCTATATGGCCGTAATTACCGTTTCTACCGTTGGTTATAAAGAAGTTCATGAGGTCGACACAGCGGGCAGAATTTTTACCGTTTTTTTTGTCCTTTCCGGAGTTGGTTTTACGCTGTACGTTGCCGGTGCCATTGTCCAGTTCATGGTGGAAGGCCGAATACGAATTATAATGGGGAGGAGAAGATTGGATAAGAAGATTGAACAGTTAAAAGACCATTATATTATTTGCGGATACGGGCGTATCGGCAGGGTTCTTTGCAGGAACCTTATTAAACGAAAACCGATGGAAATCGTTGTTATCGAAAATGATCCTGAATCCATTCCTGTAATGGAACAAGACGATATGCTTTATGTATCCGGAAACGCTACTGATGAAACCAATTTGCTAAAAGCAGGAATAAAAAGGGCCAAATGTTTGGTTGCCGCATTGTCAACGGACGTTGACAATGTTTTTCTTGTCCTTACGGCGAGACAGCTATCACCCGACCTTAACATCATTGCAAGGGCGAGTTTAAACGAGTCAAAATCAAAATTAAAAGCTGCCGGTGCGAGTTCCGTAGAATCGCCTTACGAAATAGGGGCGCGAAATATGGCCCAGCGGATACTGCGGCCCACTGTAACCGACTTTTTAGATCTTGCTTTTGCCCATAAACGGAAAGATATCCAGATGGAAGAGATTCCCGTTAATGCATCATCTGAGTTGGCCAATGTCATGCTGAAAGATTCCGGCATCCGGCAACGGTTCAACCTGATTATTATCGCAATCAAAAAACCTGACGGCAGTATGGTGTTTAACCCATCCTTTGAATCCATTATTATGCCGGATGACACCGTTATTGCCGTGGGAGAAGATGATAATCTCCAACAACTTGAAAAGATATTGAACCCTTAAAAAAATCGGAAATCACATTCTCTGCTTCAGTGCATCTCGCTATATTTTATAAATAACCCGCTTTTCGGTAATGATGATATCAACATGCTTGTCATGAGATGCCATCGGTATCTGTTGTATGATCTGACTTTCAAAAGCCAGGGCTACTTTTCTGGTTGTGGCTGATAGTTTGGGTATTAATCTATCATAATACCCCTCGCCGGACCCTGTTCTTCCTCCCTTTTCATCGAACGCCACCCCAGGGATAATAGCGATATCTATTAATTCTATTGAAACGATTTTACAATGGTCTGAATTCGGTTCTAAAATCCCCCGGGGTCCCAATATTAAATCAGTATCCGGATTATCCACTTTCATCAATTTCATTGTATGTTTTTCAACCTCAAACGAGGGGAGAGCAACAACCTTATTATAATCATAACATTGATTTATAATATCCTGAGTGGCGACTTCATTGGGTTTATTGATATACAGCAAAGCGATATGTGCTTCCATAAAGTTGGCAAATCCAAACAGCCGTTTGGCAACCTGATCGGTTTTTTCGACAATCTCATGGTTAGAAAGTTGGCTTAACTTCTTAATAACCTCTTTCCGTATTTCGCTTTTTATTTCTAAAATATCATCCATATATTTACTCCAGCACATATTTAATGTTTGAAAAACCCGGTGATTTCCACCGGAATCAAACTTAAGCTTTGGGACACTTAAATGTTCCATTATTCCTCCCGATATGCAGGAGAAAAAAGCCGCCGGTTTTGCAAATGGTATTTATTTAAAGTATTAAGTATACAGAATTTACGAATAAAGTCAACTTATAATAATCATTGACTAAACTTACAGACCATAATATATTTTGAGATTATTATCACAATAGAATTGTTTTCCCGCCACCGATTTTTATAAATATAAACCTGTGTTTATAAAAAATGACATATAAGGATTTAATTAAAATCCAAGTTTCGCACCCTAAAACTGATCCATAACATAGGAACTGATATGCTTGATATCAAGTTTGTGAAACAAAATTTATCTCGGGTCCAAAACGCGCTTTCAAGCCGCGGACAAACAGTTGACTTAGACGCTTTTAAAAACTCAGATACCGTAAGAAGATCCGTTCTCATTGATATTGAAGAACTCAGGCATCGCCGCAACCTGGTCTCCGACCAGATTGCAACATTAAAAAAAGAAGGCAAAAATGCCGAAGACCTTGTCCTGGAGATGCGAAAAGTTTCTCATAATATCAAAAAGCTGGACCAGTCGTTGTCTGAAAATGAGAAAAAAATTCATCAGATCCTATTGGAAATACCCAATATGCCGCACGCATCTGTCCCGGTGGGAAAAACCGAAAGTGACAATCTAATGGTAAAAAAATATGGCGATATAAAAGAGTTCGATTTTAAGCCGCGACCCCATTGGACTATCGGAAGTGACCTGAACATACTTGATTTTGAGCGAGCGGCAAAGATTGCCGGTGCCCGGTTTCCGCTCTACTTTGCCGCCGGTGCAAGAATGGAGCGCGCCTTAATCAATTTTATGCTTGATGTTCATACTAGTATTGGCGACTATAAAGAGACACTTCCCCCATTTATGGTGAACCGCCAGAGCATGACCAATACCGGACAGCTGCCAAAATTCGAGGAAGATCTGTTTAAACTGGATGGATGGGATTATTTTTTGATACCAACGGCCGAGGTCCCGGTCACCAATATTCATCAAGGTGAAACGTTAAATGAAGAGATGCTGCCTATTTTGTATGCCGCGCATACGCCGTGCTTTCGTTCGGAAGCGGGATCTTATGGGAAGGACACCAGAGGATTGATTCGACAACACCAATTCAATAAAGTTGAGTTGGTCAAGTTCACCCAACCGGAAACATCCTATGATGAACTTGAGAAACTGTTAAACGATGCGGAAAGCATTTTGCAGAAATTGAATCTCCCATACCAGGTAGTAAATCTATGTACCGGCGACTTAGGTTTTTCTGCAGCCAAAACTTACGATATCGAGGTCTGGATGCCGGCTCAAGGGGTCTACAGAGAAATTTCATCATGCAGTAATTTTGAATCATTTCAAGCCAGACGAGCAAATATCCGGTTTAAAAGGAAAGGGAAAAAGGGAACGGAATTCGTTCATACGTTAAATGGTTCCGGTCTCGCTGTCGGACGAACGGTTGCCGCCATACTTGAGAACTATCAACAAGCGGACGGTTCGGTTATAATACCCGAAGCTATTCGATCGTATATGGGAGGAATGGAAAGAATCGTATAATGAGAATTAAAGATTTTCCGAAAGAGATACAACCCTATCTTATTCCAAAAGAACAAGGGGAATTAATTTACCGCTGCCTGGGATGTAACAAGGAATTCGGTATTGAAAAGTTACTTTATACTTGCCCGGATTGTGGTCAAGTGTTGCTGATTTATGACATCAATTTTCAACGGCATAAAAAAATACCGGGGGAGATCTGGCATAAGATATTCGATTATAGAAAGATGCTGACGATCTCGTCGGTAAAGGGAATCTATCGATACCACGAATTTATCGGGCCGATTCTTCCGTTAGATGCCATCGTTTATTTGGGTGAAGGAAACACACCGATGATCGAGGCAAATGCGCCTTTAAAAGAAAAAGTGGGCATACGGTTTTTCTTTAAAAACGACGGTCAAAATCCAAGCGCATCATTTAAAGATCGCGGTATGGCAAGCGCTTTGAGCTATATTCACTTTCTTATCCAAAAAGGGCGCATTTCCGATGTATTGGCGATCTGTGCATCAACCGGAGACACCTCTGCCTCAGCGGCGCTATATGCGGCCTATCTCAAACCGCACATCAAATCCGTGGTACTCCTCCCCCATAAAAAGGTTACGCCCCAGCAACTATCCCAGCCTTTGGGCAGTGGTGCAATCGTTTTTGAAATACCCGGCGTATTTGACGATTGCATGAAGGTAGTTGAATCCTTATCCGAAAATTACAATGTTGCACTGTTAAACTCCAAAAATGCCTGGCGAATTTTGGGCCAGGAATCATATTCATATGAGATTGCTCAAGACTTTGAATATGAAATGACTGACAAAGTGATCGTGCTACCAATTGGCAACGCCGGAAATCTCTCAGCCGTCATGAGTGGATTTATCAAGTTTCATGAGACCGGCATTATAAACGCCCTGCCGAAAATCATCGGGGTCCAGTCCGATCATGCCGATCCGGTTTACCGGTACTATCGTAATCCTGACCCCAAAAAACGAGAGTTTATTCCCGTAACTGTTAAACCGAGCGTCGCCCAGGCCGCCATGATCGGCAACCCTGTTTCAATGCCGAGAATTATCCACCTGGTTGATCGTTATAACCAACGGGCAAAGAAACAAAATGTGTTTTTTGTCCAGGTGAATGAGCAGTCCATCATGGACTGGGAACTGATAGCCAATCGTAATGGTCATATCGCATGTACCCATGGGGGAGAATCTTTAGCAGGTCTGGTTGCTGCCATACGGCAAGGCATTCTTAACCCGAATGATATTGCTATCTTGGACTCAACCGCCCACACTATAAAATTTTCGGGATTTCAGGATATGTACTTTGAAAATCGTTTTCCAACTGATTTCGAGATATCTCCTAACCCCGAATTGATAAATTCTACGGTTTATATACATCCAAACGATTTGACAAAGGTTCCCCAACCCGGAAAGCCGTTAACCGGTGATGACTTTAAACTGTTTGTCCGACGTGTGTCAGACGAAATTTCATCCTATTTAAAACTTAAAAAAAACCATTAAACTTATGATTGACGATTATGAAAATAGTCACCATTCAGATGGCACCGTAAAAACAGCCCGGACGACTGATTTGATGACCGTATTTGTCCATATCTATCTGGCAGTTTTAGTTTTTTTGATGGCTCCCGGATCAGCTGGCGGGACTTTTTTATATAAGAGCTACATCGTGCGCCACGACCAGGGATGGGATATATTGTGTGATCCGTATATCGTTCAACAAAACGACTGGGTCATAAAAATCTTTCTGAGAAGGGGCCAAATTGCCGAGCAGGATTTTCCTGAATTTTTAAAGATTTTTGAACGCTTGAACCCTCACATCCGGAATATTGACAAAATTCGGCCCGGCCAGCATATCGTGATTCCTTTAAAAAAACTGAGTGAAGATGCGTTGCCGGGGCAATCCTCCGGTATCGTAACGATTCCATTTGTTACGATATCAAAATTGCCCGATATTATTAAAACCAATTCAGCCGCGTATAAAGTTCGACGAGGAGACTATGTTTCTCGAATCGTATCAAGAACATATGGAAAATACGGCACCCGATTATATAATGAAGGGATACAGCTATTTAAACTGATCAACCCGGGCATGGTTGATTTCGATCTGATTTATCCGGGACAGATCCTGAATATCCCTGATCCGTCGCTTCTAAACAAACCATGGTATGCATCCCTTTTTGATTCTTCGGGAAACATCAAGAAAAATATTGACATCAACGGTTTGACTTCCCTTGAGGACCGGACAGATGAACACCCTTTGGAAACTCAACCGGATAAGCAGCAGGAACCCGAGATTAAATCTCCATTTTTTAAGGCCGCATCGGTACTTAACGCCACACTGCTTGCCAAAGGAACGTATTATTTTCCCAGAAAAGGCGAAAATGATTTTACGCTTGACCTGGATAGATATCCGGTGATGGAACTTAAAAACGGTCGCCGGATTTTATTTTCTGAAACCAATGATTTTTCTTCTTCCGATAGTGCCGTCATGCAGTCTTATTGGAAAGGGCTTAAAATTGTCCCGCTGTCGCTTCAATCGACTTTTGAGCAAATCTTAGACTCGATATTCCAGGCTGATGAAAATTACGAGCTAAAAAACCAGTTGAGGATTGAGGATCAAGGTGTCATCATAAATATAAAGGCAAATTGGATTATCAAATCAGCTCTTTCAGAGCAAAATTCAGCCCAACATACCTGTATTTTTCTTATTGGTAATAAAGATCAAACCATCCCGAATTCAATAAACCGCTATCTTAACGATCACCATGTCGTGATCAAGGAGATTCTAAGCAGCGGCATTCCCTTAAAAAAAGAAAACCAAAGTATTTTAAATGAGTTATTGGTTAATAAAAATAAAGTCATCCATTATCAGGGTGACTTAAAAACCTTTGTAAATGATCTTTCTAACGCTCTGGGATATCAGTATTCTGAAAATATAAGTATTTCATTTCCGTATGCCGGTATTCAGATCGATGCGTTTTCCAATCTCATATCAACCCCGAAAGGCGAGCAGTTGCTGGTGGATTACGGTGACCTATACGGGGATGCAATTTCAGCCATTAAAAAGACCGGTCTTAATATCATTCAACTCACACCTAAAGCAGATTGGGAAACTGCGGTTAAAAAGATTATAAATGCATTACAGATATCATACACCGACCATCCGAATTTCATGGTTGCCGCAAGACCCGAAGATTTCAATATTGGCATTAACATACCTGGTTTTGATATTGAAACCCCTAAAGGGGATCATATTCTGATTGCGCCCCTTTTGCCACACCCTGAACTTACCCGATTCATTAATGAGACCGGGAAAATAGTTGTTGGGATTACCGTTATGAATGAATCTAAGCCGGTTGAAGGGGCATTAAAACAATAGTTGTTTTAAACGCCATATCTCCACAAATGACAACATAGCTCCCGATATTAACCATAAAGCGAGGTTTGACGATGATGAATATCGCGACGGTATCTGTATCTGCAGGACGGCTTTTTTCAACCCTGATTTTAATTTCTTTAATAACGGTTTCCTGTGAAACCACACCCCAAAAACCCAGACCAGACCAGGCGTCAACCATACGAAATATGGGTGAAGCCTATATTATGCAAGGCGACTATACCGCAGCCCTTAAAGAGCTCCTCAAAGCTGAAAAGATTAACCCAAATGACCCGGTCACTCACAATTATTTGGGAATTGTTTATAAAAATAAGCACTTGACAGATCGGGCCATTGGTCATTTTCAAAAGGCAGTGGATCTTAACCCGGCTTACTCTCAAGCCAGAAACAACCTGGGCACGGCCTATCTCGAAAAAAAGGATTGGGATGCAGCGATCATCTGTTTCAAAGATGTGATCAGTGATATGCTCTATGCCACCCCCAACTACCCGCTCTCAAATCTGGGATGGGCTTATTACAATAAAAAAGAATACCCGCTTGCGGAAACATATTATAAAAAAGCGCTTCAGATTCAGCCCAACCTCCTCGTCGCCATAAGCGGTCTTGGGCAAACGTATATGGCAATGGGAAAATATTCGGAAGCGGTGGAAACCTTTAAAAATTCCGTTAAATACGGCCATCGGGTGCCTCAATTTCATCTTCAATTGGCCCGGGCCTATGAGCTGTCAAAGGATTATGATAATGCCTTAAGAGCTTACAGCATCGTTATCGAGCTTGATCCGGGCAGCGACCTGGCAAAAGAAGCGGCTGGAGCAAAAGATAGAATTAACCGGCTAACGGAAAGTTTAAAAGAAAAATGAGATAACAACCACCCAGATAGCAGGGAGCTTTATTTGCCCCGCAAGGCGGTGGAAATAAAAAGGCACATATATGACCCCCAGCTTGTGTTTTCTCCCGGTGCAAATCACCGGGTTTTTTATAAACACTGACTGAAAACAACCTCACAGTTGAAGCCCTTTAAAAACCACGAAAAATTCCATGGCTAAAAAAAGGAAACGACCACCGGATAGTTCAAAACAGTTCGTGCCCGGTCGGGGTAAGGCGGATATTCCAAAGGGAGCCGGGCAGGCGGTTACCCATTTGCATGAAAGCCTGATACTGATGGCGGCGGCTATCCTGGTATTCCTGATTTACTCAAACACGCTTAAGGGTCCTTTTGTCTTTGATGGCGTTCGCAATATTGAGAAGAATCAGCATATCCGGCTGACCGAAATCACCATGGAGGGGATGGGTCGGGCAGGCTTCCAAAGTCCCAGTTCAAATCGCCCGGTGGCAAATATCAGTTTCGCCCTGAATTACTATTTCCACCGCTACAATGTCTTTGGTTTCCATATCGTAAATATCATTATTCATATTACAACCGGCCTGCTGCTCTATCTTTTTTTAAAATCCACTTTAAGCCTTCCCGCCATATCCAGCCGCTATGGACAGGACAGGTGGATACCGTTGGTTACGACGGTAATCTGGCTGGTTCATCCCATTCAAACCCAGTCGGTTGCTTATATCGTTCAGAGAATGAACAGCCTGGCAGCTTTGTTTTATATATTGTCTTTTTGGCTGTTTATCAAAGCCCGCCTCGCGGAGAAGAAAAAAAAAAGACTGGTATTCTTCTCTGGCAGCGTAACAGCCGGCCTTTTGGCTTTAGGCACCAAAGAAGTTTCCGCAACACTGCCCTTTTTTGTGTTTCTGTATGAGTGGTATTTTTTTCAGGACTTAAGCAAACAATGGTTGAAACGTCATCTTGTCCGTTTTTGCGGTTTGTTTTTGATTCTGGGTTTGGTGGTTCTGCTGTATCTGGGGGCCCATCCTTTTCAAACGATTTTATCAGCCTACACTTTTCGAGATTTTACGTTGGCTCAAAGAGTGCTGACCGAATTTCGGGTGGTCCTTTTTTACATCAGTCTGCTGTTATTTCCATGCCCTTCCCGTCTTAATCTGCAACATGATTTTCCGCTCTCATACTCCTTAATCATGCCCGCCACCACCTTGCTGTCCATAAGTGTAATAGCCGGGCTAATCGGTTTGGCCTGCTATCTGGCAAAAAAGGAACCACTTGTATCCTTTTGTATTTTATGGTTTTTTGGTAATTTGCTCATCGAATCCTCTATAATCGGACTTGAAATTGTATATGAACATCGTAATTATCTGCCATCCATGCTCGCCATTCTAATAGCGGTTATACTGATTCATCGATACATACGTCCAAAATGGCTGATGGGTGCGGTGCTGGGCGCCATAATTCTGATATGTGCCTTGTGGACCTATCAAAGAAACATCGTCTGGAGCGATGACGCCGTTCTCTGGAACGACTGCGTGGCCAAAGCCCCGTCATATGCCCGGCCCCGTAACAACCTGGGGAACGTTCTTGTCAGGCAGGGTAAAACGGAAGCGGCCATCAGACAATATCGCGAAGCCCTGCGGATTTCACCCAATTATGCCGATGCCCATAATAATCTCGGTTTTGCCCTGGCCGGCCGGAAAAAATTCCAAGACGCGATTGATCATTATACAATGGCATTGCAGTTTAAGCCGAACTATGTCAGCGCCCACTTCAATCTGGGGAATGCATTGAATGAGGTGGGTAAAAAAGAGGCGGCCATCGCCCATTATTTAGAAGCGCTGCGATTAAATGCAGATTATGCCAAGGCTCACAGCAACCTGGCCAATCTACTTGCCGAACGGGGGGAAACCGAAGCAGCCATCACCCATTATAACAAAGCCCTCCGGATTTCACCCGATTATGCCGATGCCCATAATAACCTGGCCAATCTGCTTGCCGAACGGGGGGAAACTGAAGCGGCCATCACCCATTATAACAAAGCCCTCCGGATTTCACCCGATTATGCCGATGCCCATAATAACCTGGGGCTCGCCCTGGCCGGTCAGAAAAAGTTCCAGGATGCGATACGCTGTTACCGCAAGGCCATTCGCCTCAATCCCGAGTATGCGGTTGCCCATTATAATCTGGCCCGGGCCCTTGTGCATCAGGGTCGTATCGATGAGGCTGTGGACCACTTTGAGGCGTCTTTACGGATCCAGCCCCATTCGGCGGAAGTTCACTATAATCTGGGCAATACCCTGATGGTCGGAAAAGGAAAATCCGGGAAAGCCGTCGTTCACTATCTTGAGGCCTTGAGGATCAATCCGGGCTATGCGGATTATGCAGAGGTGCAGAATAATCTGGGCGCTGCCCTGGCCAAACAGGGCAACCTCACGGAGGCCGTAACGCATTTTTCCCGGGCCCTGGAAATTAACCCGGACCATTCGTCCGCCCGGCGTAACCTTGAATATTGTTTGCGACTAAAAAAGAAAGCGGGCGGGACATCCGGCAGTGGCGTAAAGCCATAAAAACATGGCCATATGCAGTCGCTGACCGGCAGGGCGTCACGATGCTGAATAAATGTGAGCTCTCAAGCAGGGTAATCCTGTGGAATGACGAATACTTATAAAATCAGGATCATCCCCCGATTAGTTGGTGTCAATTAAGGCAAAACAGACCCTTGAATCCTTGACCCCTTGGACCCTCTTCTCCAACTAAATTGGAGAAGAACCTAAAATCATAAAGGTGTCCCCTGATCCAGGGGACACCTTTATGTTATACAGCATCTACTTTAAGATGAACTGCCTTTTTCTTAAGGCGTTATGGTTAACGTTGCACTGCCTGAATACGGGCCGGTTGATACGGTTATAACAACATCGGTATCAG
>JAUXEW010000295.1 GCA_030620375.1 Desulfobacteraceae bacterium
CGATTATAGAAGACATGCCTGAAAATGCATTTCCAAATAGGCAGTGGGGGAAAGGAGATAATCCCAAGACAGCGGTTTGGGAGTTTATTAAGGAGAATGATCGCTTCATTATCGATAAGGAAGCTGAGAATAAATTACTATTCACGGTAGCGCCTGATGGATATTTAAAGTGTATAAAGGATTGAAGGCAATGGAGTACATATCAGTAACTGGGCCTTGGATAACCCAAAAGGAAATTGATTATGTGGCTGATGCGGCCGAGAAGGCCTGGTATGCCAATGCCAATATGTATAACGAACGTTTCGAAGGAGCGTTTGCCAAGTACCTGGGAGTGAAGTATGCCGTAAGCTTGCCGTCCTGTACCGCTGCTATTCATTTATCTTTGATGGCACTGGGTGTCGGTCCGGGCGACGAAGTTATCGTGCCCGATATTACCTGGATCGCTTCCGCAGCACCTATATCCTATGTGGGGGCAACTCCGGTGTTTGCCGATGTCGACCGGAAAACGTGGTGCCTGGCGGCAGATTCCTTTGGAAAATGTATTTCATCCAGGACCAAAGCCGTGATACCTGTGGACTTGTACGGCAATCTGCCGGACTGGAATGCCATTCTTGGAATTGCCGAAAAGAATCATATCGCTGTTGTGGAGGATGCGGCTGAGGCCGTTGGGTCGGTTTACCGCGGTCGGAAAGCAGGCTGCTTCGGCGACACGGGGACTTTCAGCTTTCATGGTTCCAAAACTCTAACTACCGGAGAAGGCGGGATGCTGGTGACCGATCGCAAAGAAATTTATGATCGCGTTCTTATTCTGCGCGACCACGGCCGCCAGCCGGGTGACGTCATGTTTTTTAATAAGGAGATAGCCTGTAAGTACAAAATGAGTTCTCTCCAGGCAGCCCTGGGTTTGGCGCAGCTTGAACGGATCGAAGAGCTGCTCGCAAGAAAAATACAGATATTCAAATGGTATGAGCAGGAGTTACAAGGGCTTGCAGAACTTCAATTAAATTATGAGGCCCCGCAAACTAAAAACACCTACTGGATGGTTACCGTGATTCTCGACGCGAAATTCGGTATCAAGAAAGAAAAGTTGATGAACCTGATGGAAGAACGAAAGATAGCATGCCGGCCGTTCTTTTTTCCGTTAAGCCTGATTCCTGCCTATCAACATCACGCCGGGGCTAAAATAGCTCAATCACGAAATACCGTAAGTTATTCCATCAGCCCATATGGGGTTAATTTGCCCTCTGGGATGGATATGGATGAAGCCAAAGTAAAATATGTGTGCGGAGTGCTTAAAGATATAATATTGAATTCCGGCACGAGGCTGATCCCGTCTCGGTGATAATTCCATAGGAAATGAGCAAATATGAAATCCGAATTCCCGCTTGTGAGCATCGGTTTGCCTGTATTCAATTCTGAAAAAACGATTGTTAGAGCCTTGGATTCTTTATTGGCGCAGAACTATCCGAATTTTGAAATTATCGTTTCCGATAATTCATCCGACGATAAAACGGCTGAAATCTGTAAAGGATACGCGCAAAGAGATCATCGAATTAAATTGCATTTAAATGAAAAAAATCTGGGTATTAATGCAAATTTCAAGATTGTCTGTGAAAAAGCCGTGGGAAAGTATTTTATGTGGGCCGCCGGTGACGATTTCTGGGAGCCCGAATTTGCTGCAACATTAGTCAAGGAATTGGAGTCGGATCCGCGAATCGGTGTGGCGTTATGTGCGGTGAAAAGGCAGTATCCGGATGGAAGGCCGGTAGATACTATTGCATTCGATGAAAAATATAATCCCAACAACCTTTCCAATTTAAGGATTGCTGCCAAATTATTATCGCCAAAGAAACAAGTAAAAGACCTGAAATACAACCTGTTTATCTGCGGTCTTTTTCGATATGAAGCTGTGAAGGGAATTTTAAGCCTTGATGATGATATTCTTACTTATGGTGAGAGGGCCTTTCTATCACCCATCGCGCTGGGGTACAAATTTCGCTATATTGATAAAGTATTGTTTGTGAAGACTGTTTATGAAACAACATTTAAACAACGAAACCCCGATGATAAATATGTTCGAAACAAGAAAAACATCAGGTTTAGGAAATATTATTTCAGGATAATGGGGTTGATAACAAAATCCCCGAGTATACCTATAATTAACAAATTATTTGTATTTGTTATCCTTTATTATATGTCTTACAGGTATATATACAAGCTAAAGAAGAAATTGCCGGTTATTAAATCTACAGGTACCAAAAAATAAAAAGCAGCTTTGTAAGCGGCACGACTGAAGGATCTCTTTGTCAGTCTAAATTGTCAGGAGCTTTGACTATATGTTTGGCGGTTTATATTTAACCGATGGCACTTAATATCCGAGAAAACAAACTTTCGCCATCCAGTTGGTGGTAGTGAAGCGCTTCCGGCGGGGTGCCGCAGGCCGGAAACTCTTCGACATCCTCTTCGGTAAACCAATGGCGCCAGTCCCCGGCAGCTTTTTTACGAACCACTTTGGCTTTGCCGGAGGAACTCGGTACCACGGTGTCGGCCTGGACGTCAAATCCAAGATATTCGTTGAGCGCATCGAAGTGCCCGGCGACCATATTTTCATAGGTTAACAAGAGCCAATCGTTTTCCAGGCTTTTTACAAAATTGCACAACTGTCGATAGCGATGCCGCTCCCTTTCAACCACCTCGTCGGTTGTCCGTGGCCAGCCGCGGTGTTCCGTATACCGGCAGATGTCGCTAAACGATAAGGATCGGGAACCTTTTTCTTTTTTCAAGACCAAATCAAGATGGGTCTCATATTGCTTTTTGTGACCCAGATACCCCTTGTGCCGTCGATACAACACCCGGCTGACCGCCGCTTTAGGCTCTTATCAGTTTGCTAAAAAATGGTTTGCTCAAGCTCGGCTTCGGCCTTGCCGATGCCTTACGCACATGGCTCCATTTATCCTTACTTTAAAGCAGCTTGGATGCGTTTTTCCAGATTTTCACCGTTCAGCCGGTGATAGGCGAGCACTTCCTGAGGGGTGCCGCAGGCCGGGTATTCGTCCAGGCCGAACTTTATAAACCGTTTGCTGCGTGTGGCATCAAATTTTTGGGCCGTGTTTAAAACCTGATCCCCCAGGCCCCCGTATTGCGAGTGATTATCTAAAACAAAGACCGTATC
>JAUXEW010000031.1 GCA_030620375.1 Desulfobacteraceae bacterium
GACATTGACTCTCTGATGGTCTTGCACAGACTGGTGCTTGACTTTTAACATTACGGCCGTCAAATTTTTAAACATAAAAAGCCCGCCTTCCGGCGGGCTTTTTTATGTCTGAAAGTTTACGCCGGTTTATCCGCCGAGCTTTTCCCTTAGCACCTGGTTAACAATTTTCGGATTGGCCTTTCCCTTGGTTTTTTGCATCACCTGGCCCATGAAAAATCCCAGAAGCTTGGTTTTTCCGTTTTTATAGTCTTCAACCTGTTTGGCGTTTTCGGAAATCACTTCCGATATGATCCCTTCGATAGCCGATACATCGGTAACCTGAACCAAACCTTTTTCTTCCACGATCATCCGGGGCGGTTTTCCGGTTTTGGCCATTTCCTCAAATACGGTCTTTGCGATTTTTCCGCTAATCACGCCTTCCTGAATCAACTTAAGAAGCCCTGCAAAATTCTCTGCGGAAATCGGAGACTGTTCGATGGTTTTCCCCTCGGCATTCAACAGGCCCAACAGCGACCCCATAATCCAGTTGCTGACTTGCTTGGGGGCCGGGAAAAAACTGACACAGGCTTCAAAATAATCGGCCAGTTCCCGTGCGGAGGTCAAGAGCTCGGCATCATATGAGGGAAGGCCGTATTCATTTTTAAACCGTGCCTTCTTTGCCTCCGGAAGTTCGGGAAGGTCGTTCTTTATGTCGGCAATCCATTCCTGACTGATCACCAGGGGCAGTAAATCCGGATCCGGGAAATACCGGTAGTCATGGGCTTCTTCCTTACCCCGCATGGAAGCGGTTCGGTCTTTATCCGGATCCCATAATCGAGTTTCCTGTATAATTTGACCGCCGTCCATTAAAACTTCTTTCTGTCGATGGATCTCATAATAGAGACCTTTTTCCACATGTTTAAACGAGTTGAGGTTTTTTAATTCCGTCCGGGTGCCAAACGCTTGTTCCCTTTTTCGACGTATGGATACATTGGCATCGCACCTGAAGCTTCCCTCTTCCATATTCCCGTCGCAGATGTTAAGGTAGCGTAATATGGCACGGAGTTGTCTTAAATACGCCCCGGCCTCTTCCGGCGATCGGATATCCGGTTCGCTTACAATTTCGATGAGCGGCACGCCGGCCCTGTTAAAATCCACCATACTGCAGGCCCGGGCCGGATCATGGATCAGCTTTCCGGCATCTTCCTCCATATGGATACGGGTAATGCCGACCCTCTGTTTCCAAATATCCGTCTCGATATCAATGTAACCGTTTTGTGCAATGGGAAGCTCATATTGAGAAATTTGGTATCCTTTCGGAAGATCGGGATAAAAGTAGTTCTTACGGGCCCACCGGCTCTCGCCGGCCACTTGACAATTCGTTGCAATTGCCATGCGGACGGCAAATTCCACGACCTTTTTATTAAGGACCGGCAGTACACCCGGCATCCCCAAACAAACCGGACAGACATGGGTGTTTGGAGGAGCGCCAAAAGCCGTTGGGCAATTACAAAAAATTTTTGTGTTTGTTTTCAGCTGGGCATGAACTTCCAGCCCGATTACCGGTTCAAATTCCATTTTCAATAACCTGCTCCCTATATTTTTGTGATGTGACGTTTCGAGACCCTTACAAAATGAGAATTTATAAAAAACAGCACTATGAAAAGCCAATCTTTTAAAGCATGCCATTTTTAGCTGTAAAATTCAATATCAAGGTTGGAATCATTCCAAATCGATTTAAATAATTTCATTTTTTTTGACAAAGACGTCTCATCAGATTATAAAAATGCCATTAACCGAAGTTGAGCGATTTTTTGCGAAGAGATGTTCCGAGATCTTGCGAATCAAGAGTTCGGTGCAAATCGAGAAAAAAAGTGCTCAACTTCGGTTTAAATTAAATAACGTCAATCCGGAAATGGTAATTTTTGGTTCAAAACAAGGCCGCAGAAACTTTTGGGTCACAGACGTAGCAGCGATACGTCGAGGATCAAAAAATTTTGAAAACACCGTTTTTTGCGCCAAAAGACGCCTCTTCCGGATGGGCGCTAAAGAAGAAAGCGTCTGTCTATGAATTTTTTTCTCTGCATACTCGGCATGGTCATGATCATTGAAGGGGCTCCCTATTTTCTGTCTCCGGGGAAAATGAAATTCTGGGTTCAACAAATACTGGAGATTCCGGAAAGAACATTACGAAGGTTTGGGATGGTGTTGATGACCATCGGTCTTTTATTGGTTTATTGGGGAACAAGATAGCAAATACCATGTTTTCTTTACAAGATTACAATTATCATTTGCCGGAGCACCTGATTGCCCATTACCCCCAAGAAAAACGGGATCAATCTAAGCTTCTGTTTTTACGTCGCCATAAGGGTGAAATATCGCATCACCTGTTTTATGAAATTGAAAAGTTTATCAATCCTGACGATGTTCTGGTCGTGAACAATACCGAGGTGATTCCCGGTCGCCTCTATGGCAAAAAAGAGACCGGTGGAAAAGTGGAAATTCTAATCTTGGATTATGCGGGCGGCTTAAGGTCGTTGGCGGATAAAGGTGAGTTTGAATGCGATTGTCTGGTTAAAGCCTCTAAACGGCCCAGGCCCGGCAAAGCGATGTATTTTGATAATGGGTTAAAGGCTAACGTGATTGATTTTAACGACGGTATTTTTAGAATTAAATTTTCGGCAAGAGGTGATTTTACGGATACCCTTTATCAAATCGGACATATTCCGCTTCCGCCATATATTAAGCGAAACCAACAACAGGCATTCCATGATGACAAAACAACGTATCAAACGGTATATGCCTCTAAGAAGGGGGCAGTAGCCGCTCCAACCGCCGGACTGCACTTTTCCAATTCGCTGATGGAAAAATTAAAATCAAAAGGGATTAAGGTTGTTGAAATTACATTACATGTGGGATATGGAAGCTTTTTACCCGTAAGGGTGTCGGACATCAGAAATCATAAAATTCATCGCGAATGCTTTTTGATCTCCAAGGCGGCCGCGGATGCAATTAATCGTGTTAAATCGAGAGGCGGCCGTGTGGTGGCGGTAGGGACAACAACCGTTCGAACCCTGGAATATGCATCCGATGCCGGCGGCAAGGTGGTTAATGGTAGCGGCCATTGTGATCTGTTTATATATCCGGGGTACACATTCAAAATCGTGGATGCCATGATAACCAATTATCATTTGCCAAAATCCACACTGTTAATGCTGGTTTCAGCCTTTGCCGGACGGCTTCATATTCTAAACGCATATCAAGAAGCCATAAACAACCAATACAGATTTTACAGTTACGGGGATACAATGTTTATTGCATAAAACTTTTAGATCTTTGAAAAATGAACCGTTTCGTTTACGTTCAAAAAAGGCACCGCCAGTTAAATGAATTTTCAAGTTATATCCAACTCCGATCATTCACGGGCAAGAACCGGGGTATTGAGTACACCCCACGGACCCATCAAAACACCGGTTTTTATGCCGGTAGGCACCCTTGCCACGGTTAAATCCTTATCGCCGGAGGATCTTGCCGACATTGGAGCGCAGGTTATTCTCGGAAATGCTTACCATCTGTATCTCAGACCGGGATGCAACGTGATCAGTCGTTTTGCCGGTCTTCATCGATTTATGAACTGGGACAAACCAATTTTAACCGACAGCGGCGGATTTCAGGTATTTTCTTTAGCGAAACTTTCCAGAATTAGCGAGAAAGGGGTGACGTTTCAGTCCCATATTGATGGTTCAAAGCACCTGTTGACGCCTGAAAAAGCCGTTGAAATCCAGGCTTGCCTGAATTCGGATATCACGATGTGCCTGGACCAATGTATTCACTACCCTTCAAGTTATAATGAGGCAAAAAACGCTCTTGAACTCACCACAAGATGGGGTATAAGAAGTAAACGTCATTGGGAGGAAAATGTCGGAAACGAAAACGCGCTGTTCGGTATCGTTCAGGGAGGGATGTTCAAGGACCTGCGAGAGCAATCCGCTGATGCACTAAAAAAAATCGGCTTTAACGGATACGCCATAGGTGGTCTCAGCGTAGGCGAACCCAAAGAGACCATGCTCGAAATTGCCGATTTTACCTTGCTGCGCCTTCCGGATGGTTTTCCGAAGTATGTTATGGGCGTGGGAACGCCAGAAGATCTGGTAGCGCTTGTCTCTTTGGGTGCGGACATGTTTGACTGCGTTCTTCCTACCCGAAATGCCAGAAACGGCCAACTGTTTACTCGATATGGCAATATGAATATCTGTAATGCACAATACAAAGACGATATCGATCCTGTTGATGAGAACTGTTCATGTTATACCTGCCGGCATTATTCAAGGGCGTATCTCCGCCATTTATATATGGCACAGGAACTTTTGGCGTATCGTCTAAACACAATCCACAATGTCCATTATTATATTGATTTGATGGAAAAAATGCGGAATGCAATATGCCAAAATGAATTTGACACGTTTAAAAAGGGCTTTTACCACGAGCGACGTAATCACCTGTTAAGTAAACTACCACCCGCATAGCGGGAAAAAAGGGGGCTATCAAATGAAAGACCAAATCGTCGAGGCATTAAAAAAAATCAAGCCCATGCTCCAAGCGGACGGAGGAGACGTGGAGTTGGTTAGCATTGAAGAAAGCGGCATCGTGAAAGTTCGGCTGCAAGGTGCCTGTGCCGGGTGTCCCATGTCTCAGATGACCTTAAAAAACGGAATCGAAAAAATACTGAAACAGGAAGTGCCCGGGGTGACATCTGTTGAATCCGTATAACGGGGCGACCATACTTTTATCGATAATACCGGGATAAATCTCGGCAGCGGAGAAATGAGTCATGACCATCGCAAAAAAAATCGAAACCTTTATCTCTCGGTCCTCCTGGATACGTAAAATGTTTGAGGAGGGAGCCCGCCTAAAAGCGCTGCATGGGACAGACAACGTTTTTGATTTCAGCCTGGGCAACCCGAATCTCAAACCACCGGAAAAATTTAAACCACTTTTAAAAAAGATTGTTGAAAACTCAAGGCCTGAAGATCACAGTTACATGCCGAATATCGGGTATCCGCATGTCCGCGAAGCAGTTTCGGATTATCTAACCAAGGAACAGAATACGGCAGTGACCCAAAACGATGTGATCATGACCTGTGGCGCGGCCGGGGCGTTAAATATTATCTTAAAGGCCATACTTGATCCGGGAGATGAGGTTATTTCGCCGGCCCCCTGTTTTGTGGAATACAGTTTTTATACCGACAACCACGGCGGGATTTTTAAAACGGTACCGACCCAACCAGACTTTACCTTAGACCTTGAGGCAATTTCCGCTGCCATTACCCCCAAAACCAAGGTCATCCTCATCAATTCTCCAAATAACCCCACAGGCCAGATATATTCTGAAGAAAGCACAATTGAACTTGGCCGGCTTTTGAAAGAAAAGGGGCAATTGGTAAACAGAACGCTGTATTTGATATCGGATGAACCCTATCGGAAAATTGTTTATGACGGCGCCGACGTACCGAGTATATTTACCTGTTATCCTGACAGCATTATCGCCACGTCATATTCTAAAGACTTATCCATTCCGGGGGAACGAATCGGTTTTGCTGCGGTTAATCCGGCGGCAACGCACAAAAATAACCTTTTGGAAGGCTTGGCTCTGGCCAACCGAATACTAGGTTTCGTCAATGCACCGGCCTTAATGCAGCGCGTTATCGGTGGGTTACAGGGAGAGAGGGTTGACATCTCGGCGTATGTCAAAAAAAGAGATATATTGTGTGACGGCCTCAAACGCATTGGATATGATTTTGTCTTGCCAAAAGGCGCTTTTTATCTTTTTCCTAAATCCCCCATTGAGGATGACGTAGAATTTACCAAAATGCTACAGGAAGAAATGATCCTGGTCGTTCCCGGAGCCGGATTCAACTGCCCCGGACATTTTAGAATCGCCTTTTGCGTGGATGACCAGACCATTATAAATGCGTTACCGGGGTTTGAGCGAGTGATTAAAACCATTAAGAAAAAATAGACCGGATCGTCAAGTAAACTACCACCCGCATAGCGGGCGGCTTTCTTTTCCCGAAAAGCGGGAAAAAGAGGGGCACGCCAGTGCCTCAAAGTTTCAGTTTTATCCCGGGGCGAAGCACCGGGGGTTTTTAAAACAAATAAAACTCATATCGTGAAAGGAGAGAGACATGAAACTGTTAAAAATTGACCATTTAGGGATTGCCGTGAACAGTATTGAAGAAGGAAAAAATTTCTGGACGGATGTTCTGGGACTACCTTTAGAGGGTTCTGAAACCGTTACAGAACAAAAAACAACTACGGCATTTTTTCCGGTGGGCGAAAGTGAGATAGAGCTGTTGGAATCCACGTCCCCGGACGGTCCGGTAGCCAAGTTCATCGAAAAAAAGGGCCAGGGTATCCAGCATGTGGCGTTTGCCGTGGAAAACATTGAAGAGGCCTTGCAAGAATTAAAAGAAAAAGGGGTTATGCTTATCGACCAAAAACCCAGAACCGGTGCGGGCGGTGCCAAAATCGCTTTTTTACACCCCAAGGCCACCAACGGCATTCTGGTCGAGCTGTGTCAGCGGGATTAGCCGAAAAATAGTTAGTAAAAATCCGGGCATAGCCTATGGTCTCCGACCTGGCCCTGAGGACCAGGTTTGTTAAACAAAATCAAACAGTGCCGTCAAATCCACTTGACATGATTAGGGATCTCACGTATGTGTTAGTATTTTTAAAATAAGTGTGATGAAAACGCATTCCGATTAAAACAATAATATAACGAAACCTTTGAAAAATACTTAATTTTGTACCCATTCAAGGAAGGCGCTAATGGGGCAAAAGGAAGCGTTTTGCAAAGGTCTCATAACCGATGTGAGGAGCTTTACCATGTCAGAACATCCTGAAAAACAAAAATGGATTGATCTTGCCACCAAGGAATTAAGAGGAAAGGCCCTTGAGAGTCTGGATTGGCAAACTCCGGAAGGAATAAAATTCAAACCGGTTTATTCGGCTGAAGACATTCAACATATGGAACATGTCAACACCCTCCCGGGCCTTGCACCGTATGTCCGCGGTCCTAAAGCGACCATGTATGCCGGAAGGCCATGGACCGTTCGGCAGTATGCCGGGTTTTCGACGGCTAAAGAATCCAACGCATTTTACAGACGAAACCTTGCTGCCGGACAAAAAGGACTTTCAGTGGCATTTGACCTGGCCACCCACAGAGGTTATGACTCGGACCATCCCAGGGTTGCCGGTGATATCGGCAAGGCCGGCGTTGCCGTTGATTCCGTAGAAGATATGAAAATTTTGTTTGATCAGATTCCCTTGGACAAAATGTCGGTCTCCATGACCATGAACGGCGCCGTTCTCCCCATCATGGCCGGCTATATTGTTGCCGCAGAAGAGCAGGGAGTTAAACAGGAACAACTGACCGGAACTATTCAAAACGATATCTTAAAAGAATATTTAACCCGTAACACCTATATTTATCCGCCGGAACCCTCCATGCGGATCGTTTCCGATATTATCGCATTCTCCTCACAAAATATGCCGAAATTCAATTCCGTCAGTATTAGTGGTTATCATATGATGGAAGCCGGAGCGGATTCCGTACTTCAAACCGCATTTACCCTTGCCGACGGTCTGGAATATATCAAATCAGCGTTAAATACGGGACTGGACATCGACACGTTTGCGCCGAGGTTGTCATTCTTTTTCGGGATCGGCATGAATTTTTTCGTGGATATCGCAATGTTAAGAGCTGCCCGGTTTCTATGGCATAAAATCGTCAGCCGATTTAATCCAAAAGACCCGAGATCGGCCATATTAAGGACCCATTGCCAAACCTCCGGATGGAGCCTGACCGGACAAGATCCTTACAATAATATCATCCGGACCACTCTTGAATGCATGTCTGCGGTATTGGGCGGAACTCAGTCTCTTCATACCAACTCCTTTGATGAAGCCATCGGTTTACCCACGGATTTTTCCGCCAGGATTGCGAGAAACACACAAATCATCGTGCAGGAAGAGTCTCAAATCTGCCATTCGGTGGACCCTTTGGGCGGTTCTTATTATGTTGAAGCACTGACCGACGGAATCATTAACGGCGCCACCCGGATTATGGATGAAATTGAAAAATTGGGAGGGATGGCCAAGGCTATTGAATCCGGCATGCCCAAAATGCGCATCGAAGAGGCTGCTGCACGCAAACAGGCCCGGATCGATCAGGGCGTAGACGTCATCGTTGGGGTCAACAAATATACCATCGAAGAAGACCTGGATATCGATGTTCTTGAAGTTCCTGCCAGCGTTCGTGACGAACAGATTGCCAGAATCAAGGAAATCCGTAAAAAACGAGATTCCGTGGCAGTTCAGCAGGCCCTTGACGCAATTACCAAGGCGGCTGAATCCGGCGGCAATCTGCTTGAAATGAGCATCGACGCCATCAGGGCCCGGGCCACTGTGGGAGAGATTTCCGATGCCATGGAAAAAGTCTTCGGACGGTATGTGGCAACCACTCAATGCATATCGGGTGCGTATGCGTCGGAATACACCGACAACGAAATTATTCAATCAGTGAGAAAAAGAACCGATGAATTTATGGAAAAACGAGGCAGGCGACCCAGAATTTTATTAACCAAAATGGGGCAGGATGGCCATGACCGCGGCATTAAAGTCATTGCCACCGCTTTTGCGGATTTCGGATTTGACGTGGATATCGGCCCCATGTTTCAAACCCCTGAAGAAACGGCCAAAATGGCCATGGAAAATGATGTTCATGTGGTGGGCGCCTCCAGTTTGGCGGCCGGTCACAAGACCCTGTTACCAAAGTTGATCCAAGCGCTGAAAAAGGAAGACAGAGAAGATATTAAGGTGGTTGTAGGCGGGATCATTCCGCCCAAGGACCATCAATTCCTGTATGACACCGGAGTCGTCGGTATTTTCGGCCCCGGAACATCGGTGATCGAATCCGCCAATAAAGTGCTCAATACTTTAGAACAGTAGTCATGAAACCTAAAGATCCAGATTACTATATTCAAGGGATCTTATCTAAAAATAAACAGGTCCTTGCCAAGACGATTACCTTGGTTGAAAGTTCGCTCGCGGACCAGCAAGGACTGGCAAAGACCATCGTTGACCGGTTGCTGCCGTATACAGGCAATGCGGTTCGATTGGGTATAACCGGAGTGCCCGGCGTGGGGAAAAGCGCATTTATTGAAAGCCTCGGTACATTCCTTACCCAAAAAGACCACCACATTGCAGTTCTTGCCGTTGATCCGAGCAGTAGGCGGAGCGGCGGCAGCATCCTGGCTGATAAAACACGAATGGAAAGGCTTTCCGTCGAAGAGCAGGCATTTATCCGCCCGTCTCCTTCCGGCGGAACGCTGGGTGGTGTCGCAAGAAAAACCCGGGAAACCATGTTGATTTGCGAGGCCTTTGGTTTTGGCGTTATTATTGTGGAAACGGTTGGCGTGGGCCAGTCTGAAACAACGGTGGCGTCCATGGTAGATTTTTTTCTGGTGTTGATGCTGGCCGGCGCCGGTGATGAGCTTCAAGGCATCAAAAAAGGAGTCTTGGAACTGGCTGATGCCGTTGCCATCAACAAGGCCGATGGCGACAACATTGATAAGGCAAAACTGGCCCAAAGGGAGTATGAAAATGCGCTTCACTTTCTCAACCCCACTTCTCCCAACTGGACACCGCCGGTGTTAACCTGCAGCGCGCTGGCCATGACCGGGATTAAAGAAATCTGGGAAATGGTTTTAAGCCACCGGGAAAAATTTTCAGCCACCGGTGAACTTGAAGCCAAACGAAAAAAACAAGCGGTGGATTGGATGTGGGATCTGGTGGAGGACGGCCTTAAATTACGGTTCAATAACCACGACAAAATCAAAAATCAACTTCCAATAATGATGAACGCCGTGGAAAAAGGAACCATTTCCCCAACGTCGGCATCCATGGAATTGCTTTTGTTGCTTGATGACCATTCAATATAGAATATAAATTATTTTTCATGGGAAATTTGCGTCGGTTTGCTAAAACGTACCTATATCCAGATAAATACAAAAATGTTTTTTTGAGCCGGATACGGCAAACCGTAAAATTGGAGAAACGAGAGGATTTTTAAAGATGGGTATTATTGAAGACAAAATCAGGGAGTTGAAGCAGCGAGAAAAAAAGATACTTCAGATGGGCGGTGAAAAAGCCGTTAAAAGGCAAAAGGATCAAGGGAAGCTGACCGCCCGTGAGCGGTTGAACTGTCTGTTTGATCCAGGTTCGTTTAGGGAACTGGACATGTTTGTGACCCATCGTTGTGTAACTTTCGGCATGGAGAAAGTCGAAATACCCGCTGACGGTGTTATCACCGGTTACGGTATGGTGGCAGGCCAACCGATATTTGCCTATGCTCAAGACTTTACTTCACGCGCCGGAAGTCTCGGTGAAATGCACGCCAAGAAAATTTGTAAAGTCATGGACCTTGCCGTGAAAGCAGGCACACCGATGGTGGGTCTAAATGACTCCGGTGGGGCGCGAATTCAAGAGGGCGTGGACGCGCTTTCGGGATACGGCCAGATATTTTTCCGTAACTCCGCCGCTTCCGGGGTAATTCCGCAAATTTCCGCCATTATGGGCCCGACCGCAGGCGGGGCCGTCTATTCACCGGCCATGACGGACTTTATCTTCATGGTTAAAAAGACCAGTTATATGTTTATAACAGGCCCGGCGGTTATCAAGTCCGTTACCGGTGAAGACGTCTCCTTTGAAGATCTCGGCGGGGCCATGGCTCATAATGAAAAAAGCGGTGTAGCGCATTTTGCCTGTGAAAGCGATGAGGATGCCATTGAGCAGATCAAGAAACTACTTTCATACATCCCCTCCAACAACATGGAAGATCCCCCGTTTGTGGAGACCGGCGACGATCCTAGGCGAACCGATCCCTCTTTAGACACAATCATCCCGGACAGCCCCAATCAGGCTTATGACATGAAGGCCGTTATCCGATCCATCGTGGACAACGGTGAAATTTTCGAGCCGCATCAATATTACGCACCAAACATTATTGTCTGTTTTGCCAGGTTAAACGGACGCAGTATCGGTATCATCGCCAATCAACCGAGTTTTTTGGCCGGTTCACTTGATATCGACGCGTCGGACAAGGCGGCCCGGTTTATCCGGTTTTGCGACGCCTTTAACATTCCCATGCTGACCATTGCGGACGTCCCGGGATATCTGCCCGGAACCGATCAGGAGTGGAGCGGCATTATTCGACACGGCGCCAAACTGTTATGGGTTTATTCCGAAGCTACGGTTCCCAAGCTTCTTTTGGTCACGCGAAAAGATTACGGTGGATCTTATCTGGCCATGAGCGGAAAAGAACTGGGTACGGATTTTGTTTTTGCCTGGCCCAACGCGGAAATCGCGGTTATGGGTGCGGGAGGCGCCGCCAATATTATTCACGGTAGAGAAATTAAAGCGGCCGAAGATCCGGGGGCCAAGCGCAAAGAAAAGATTGCAGAATACGAAGACCTTTTTTCAAATCCTTATTGCGCAGCCAGCAGAGGATATGCGGACGCCGTGATCGTGCCGAGCGAAACACGGCCTCATTTGATCGACGCATTGGAAATCATGTGCAGCAAACGAGAGACCCGGCCGCCGAAAAAACATGGCAATATTCCTTTGTAAGGACGAAAATGTCTACTAAAAAAACCTTAAGCCTTACGGAGATGAAATGGAACAAAAGAAAAAGATAACGGCAGCCATCGCTGCCGTAACACATTACATTAAGTCGGAACAAGAAGCCCAAATAGCGGCCCAGCCGGCCGCCATGCCGCCGTCAAGAAAAATTCCGGTCGCCGGTTCCTGGACGATTTCCGGTCGTCAGTCACAAATGCAGTTGCGTAATCTGATGCAGATGAAATCGTTTCACGGTGCACGGTTAAGATAAATTGCATCCGTCATAATATTGAACGAACAAGATTAAAAAAATATAGAGGAGAACCATAACATGAGCGAGCACAACCAAGTAACAATGACCACCATGGAATATGGCCCGGACAGACCCAAGGCGGAAAATCCGGTAAAAATTGAAGACCTGACATTTCGAGACGGTCATCAATCCCTGTTTGCCACTCGGGGACGGACGGAAGATATGATTCCGGTGGCCGAAATGATGGACGAGGTGGGTTTCTGGGCTATGGAAACCTGGGGGGGTGCAACGTTTGATACGATGCACCGGTTTTTGAACGAAGATCCCTGGGAAAGAATTAGAACCTTAAAACGCTATATTAAAAAGACCCCCTTTTCCATGCTGCTCAGAGCCCAGAACCTGGTCGGATACAGAAATTATGCCGACGATGTTGCCAAAGCCTTTGTTCAAAGGGCCGCGGAGAACGGCATGGACATCTTCAGAACCTTTGACGCCTTAAACGACTATCGAAACTTCGAAACCGTGGTACCCGTCATTAAAGAATACGGGAAACATTTCCAGGGTTGTATCTGTTATACCCTGACGGAACCGAGGATGGGTGGTGACGTTTACACCATTGATTATTTTGTCCAAAAAGCGAAAGACCTTGAGGCCATGGGAGCGGACAGTATCTGTATTAAAGATATGGCCGGGTTGATTGCACCGTATGACGCCTATACCATCGTAAAGGCGTTAAAAAAAGCCGTTAAACCGCCAATCCACCTGCACAGCCATTTTACGTCCGGCATGTCTTCCATGAGCCATTTAAAAGCAATAGAGGCCGGTGTAGACATTATCGACACCTGTATGACGCCATATGCGTTTCGGACCTCACATGCCGCCATAGAACCGTTTGTCATGGCACTGCTGGGAACAAACCGGGATACGGGATTTGACATTAAACACCTGGCAAAAATCAACGCCGTCCTTGAAAAAGAGATTCTGCCGAAATACAAACATCTTCTGGATGACTCCAAGGTTTCGATTATCGACATCAACGTACTGCTTCACCAGACTCCCGGCGGCATGTTGTCCAACCTGGTTAACCAACTTAAGGAGATGGATGCCTTAGATAAACTCGACCAGGTCTATGCCGAACTCCCCAAGGTCCGAAAGGATTTGGGACAAATCCCATTGGTCACCCCAACCAGCCAGATTGTCGGCATACAGACTGTAAATAACGTGTTGTTTGATGATGAAAACGAACGGTATAAAATGATCACCGGCCAGGTAAAAGACTTATGCTACGGGCTGTATGGCAAAACCGCCGTTCCCATCAATCCTGACGTCCAGAAAAAAGCCCTTAAAGGCTATGAACGAGGAGAAGTGCCCATTACCTGCAAGCCGGCGGAGGTGCTTAAGCCGGAGCTTGATAAAGCAAAAGAAGACGTCAAAGGACTGGCCGTGGATTTGGATGATGAACTGATTTATGCACTCTACCCGGTCACCGGGAAAAAATTCTTAAAATGGAAATATGGTAAGGAAGAGCCACCAGAAGAGGTCAAACCCCGCACGATGGAAAATGTAAAAACGGAAGAAGATCTTGTCCGTAAAGCAAAAGCCGGTCTTTTGGTTGAAAAACCGGAAAAAGAAGTTCCGGAAAAAACTGAAAATACACGAACATTTAACGTATTTGTTGATGATGAGCATTTTGAAGTGGATGTGGATGAAGTTGGCGGCCCGCCGGCAATTACTTACGCTCAGCCTGTGGCGGCACCCTCTAAACCGGCTCCGGCACCCTCCAAACCCGCTCCAGCCTCAAAACCCGCTCCACCCCCCCCGCAACAACCCCTTAAGCCGGTTGCACCGGCACCTTCGCCCGATACGGGAAAACCCACTGAAGGAACCGCCTTACGAGCACCCATGCCCGGCATGATCGTTAACTATATAAAACAGGTAGGGGAGACCGTCAGCGAAGGGGAAACCGTTGTTATTCTGGAAGCCATGAAAATGGAAAATGCGCTTCCGGCACCGGTAAGCGGCACCATTAAGACCATTAATTTTAACAGTGGTGATTCCGTTACTAAAAATGACATTCTTTGTGTCATTGGATAATCAGCGGATTGTGGTTTAACGTCGATTCCGTCCGGCAAACGGTTCTGCCGGACGGATTTATCATGTGTACCCCCCATCACGCAAAACCGGTATGTTTAGGCAAACTGCCGCCCGCATAGCGGGAGGAACAAAAAGATCACTTAAGCGCTCCCCAGATTTCGTTTCATCCCGGTGCAAAACATCGGATTTTTTAAAACAATAAATTACGAAAACTTACCAGATCAAGGAGGCAAGGATCATGAAGATCCATGAATACCAGGCAAAGGAATTGTTTAGAAAATTCAATGTTCCGGTACCCGAGGGCGAGGTTGCGTTTAATCCGGAAGAAGCATCGGCGATAGCCGAGAAATTAGGCGGATTTCCGGTTGTGATTAAAGCGCAGATACACGCCGGCGGACGGGGGAAAGGCGGCGGTGTAAAACTGGCAAAATCCTTAGACGAAGCCGTCACAATGGCGGATGACATTATCGGCATGACCCTGGTTACCCATCAAACAGGTCCGGAAGGGCGGCTGGTCAGAAAAGTGCTGGTCGAGCAGGGACTTAATATTATAAATGAACTCTATTTAAGCATCTTGCCTGACCGTGCTACGGCCAAAAACGTGATTATGGCCAGTGAGGCCGGGGGCATGGATATTGAAGCCGTGGCTGAAGAAACCCCGGAAAAAATCATCAAGGTATATATTGACCCGTTGTTGGGTATTCAGGCGTATCATTGCCGGGAAGTGGCATTCGGGCTAAACATACCGGCCGCAGCCATGAAACAGTTTCAAGGATTGCTAAGAAATCTGTACGCCCTTTTTGTTGATTATGACTGTTCTCTGTTAGAAATCAATCCCCTCGTGCTAACGGCGGAAGACAATGTGATTGCGCTGGACGCAAAAGTAGACATTGACGGTAATGCCCTGTACCGCCATAAAGATGCTGCGGAATACCGGGACACGGATGAAGAAGATCCCCTGGAAGTGGAAGCGTCAAAATACAATTTAAACTACATTAATTTAGGCGGTGGTAATGTGGGAAACATGGTCAATGGTGCAGGCCTGGCCATGGCCACAATGGATATTATTAAACTTGCCGGCGCCGAACCCGCCAACTTCTTGGATGTGGGGGGCGGCGCAGATGCTGAAATGGTTGAAAACGGCTTTAAAATCATCCTCAGCGATCCCAATGTGAAAGCAATCCTGATTAACATTTTTGGGGGAATTGCACGCTGTGATGTGCTGGCGACAGGTGTGGTTCAGGCCTCAGAAAAGATGGGCCTGAAGGTCCCGGTAGTGATCAGAATGGAAGGGACCAACGTGGAAGAAGGGCGAAAAATTCTGGCCGACGCCGGTCTCAACCTGATTTCAGCGGTTGATATAAAAGACGCGGCCAAAAAAGTTGCAGAAATTGTTAGTTGATGAACTCGTAAAAAATGAAGGGCGGCTTAAAAAAATTGCGCCCCATATTTTAAATAAAGTGAGGAAAAAACCGTGAGCATATTTGTCGATAAAAATACGATGCTTTTAGTTCAGGGAATCACTGGAAAGGAAGGACAGTTCCATACCCGTCAATGTATTGCCTACGGGACAAATATCGTTGCCGGCGTGACCCCCGGAAAAGGCGGACAAAAAATGGATGACGTCCCGGTTTTTAATAGCGTTCAAACCGCCGTGAAAGAAACCGGCGCCAACTGCAGCCTGATCTTTGTGCCGCCCCCGTTTGCGGCCGATGCCATCATGGAAGCGGCTGATGGCGGCGTGGATCTTATTGTCGCCATCACCGAAGGCATCCCGGTGATGGATATGATGAAGGTAAAAAACTATATCCAAAACAAACCCGTCCGCCTGATCGGACCTAACTGTCCGGGAATCATTACACCGGGTGAATGTAAAGTCGGAATCATGCCCGCCCCGATCCACAAACCCGGCGGGCCCATCGGCGTAATCTCCCGCTCCGGGACATTAACCTATGAAGTCGTTTATCAGTTGACCTTACAAGACATCGGTCAGACCACCTGTCTCGGTATTGGTGGTGATCCGGTAAACGGAACCAACTTTATCGATTGTTTAGATGCATTTCAAAAAAATGATGACACGACTGGCATTGTGATGGTGGGAGAAATCGGCGGAAATTCAGAAGAAGATGCCGCTGAATTTATAAAGGCAAATGTAACCAAACCGGTGGTCGGCTTTATTGCCGGTTTGACCGCCCCTCCGGGAAGACGGATGGGACATGCCGGTGCGATTATCAGCGGCAAAAGCGGAACCGGCCAGGCAAAAATCGCCGCCATGAAAGACTGCGGAATTCATGTTTGTGAAAATCTCGGAACGTTGGGAGAGCTCTGTGCTAAAGTTTTTTAACAGCCGGCGGCATTTAATACTTTAAAAGTAAAAAAAACATTTTTAAGAAACTAACTTTTTACGGTACCACCCATGAGGCTTTCAGTTTGTTCCCATCCCATGTAAATTGGGCCCTCATATGACCGGTCGCCCTGAGAATCAGCCAATCCATATGATTGAACCGGCAGACAATTACAGCGAAATTTTCTCTGCCTGCTTGACTGTGTAAAAGTTCAGAGGATTTATCGAGAATGGAATCAAGCAGCCCGGAAGCTGGTTCTTGTATCGGCGTCCCCGGGGGATATGTGGTGCGGTAGTTGATTCGACTGATGATGTGTGTACTATCCCATTGTTTTTCAGCCAGGCTGTCATGGGTGTGCAACGTTACATTGCCCGATATACGCAACTGGATTTTCTCCTTTGGATGATAAAAAAGCCAGCTTGCTGCAGGGTTATTTTGAATTTGACTGACTTTGGGTGCACGAAAATCAGAATGACATATGAGAATCCGATCTGATTTCAAAAAATCTCGCAGTATGACGGTCCTTAAGTTTACCCTATCACCCCCGCATGTTGCAAGGGCCGGCCAATGAAAAGGGTGCGTAAAATTTCGGGCGCCACGGTCAAGCATCTTTAAGCTCCCTCTGAGCACATCATCAAGGGTTTTCCATTTTTCTTTTTTTTTGAATATCATAACGGCATTTCGAATTTTTTCTTGAATGACTTTTGATTAAAGCTTAACGCTATAAGAAATGCTTGTCAATCGACACGCCTTTGCCCCTTATTATTGGAACCCGGTTAAAACTGCTGTTTAATACAATCAAATTTTAATAGTCCTTCACAACCTCAGTTAAAAAAATTGGGTGTGACCTCAGTAGATTATTTATTTTATGAAAAACCCTTGATCCTGTCAAACCATGTTGGTATCCTTAACCTGTTACCTTGACAAGCCGGTTGGCCCGGCAGCCCTTTTGCCCGGTAATAATTACATTTGGGCAGAACCGGTAATCCGGAAAAAGGATTAAGGGATGAACGTTTTAATTGAAAA
>JAUXEW010000177.1 GCA_030620375.1 Desulfobacteraceae bacterium
CCAATTCTAAGTCAGACATATCGCAGGTTTTAAGGCCGGTTGATACCCAGGAGTTCTTACAAGATATATGACATTTTGGTTGGCCTCACCGAACTCGATTTTGTGCCCTCCATATTCTATGATTGAGAACTTTCTTTTGCATTCTCAGGCATTTTATTTTTTTGTTTTTGTGGTATTTGGCAACGTGGTCACACTAAAGTTAGATTTAGCCGAAAACAATACTCCCTATATATAGTGTAATCGAAATTTTCGTAAAATTCTAGAATGTTACTTGTAGTTCCCGCGTTCCCCCAATTTTTATGGTATAGATTATCGCCAATAGTTCTTGGAGAATTGGATGAGAATTTGAATATGGGATTAACACCAGGTGTTGTGGTTAATCTAAAACTAAAAATTCTCTGAGAAGGTCGAAAAAACTATCCATATCTAAATCCCGCACTACTGCATTTTCATAGCCGGATTCAACACTTTTAGAAATCGAAAAAATACATTCGGTAATGTTTAATAGCGTAATAATCATCGGATGATGGGGAGATCCCCAGTAAATGGCCTTTGTGGCCTCGATTCCATCCATTTCTTTCATTTCAATATCCATCAAAAGAAAATTAAACGTGTGCAACGATTCATTGAGCATCCAGTCAGATGGTTCTGAAAAAAATCTGAACAAATATTTGACAAGATAAAATATCTGATCTAATATCAGATAAATGAATTTTTTATAAATCTGAAACCATAGGCCTTAAAATATTGAAATTATGGAGAAATTATCCGTACCATCTTCTGAGGTTGCCTATATCTACATCAAGCGGTCTATCTTGAATCAGGTGTTTTCTAGTGGTCAGAAGCTAAATTATGGAGATATAGAGGCACGTTTACAGATGAGTAAGACGCCCATCATTCAGGCATTGTCGCGATTAATGGAAGAGGGGTTGGTATCGTACCGAAAGAATCATGGATACTTTGTCGAGGTGTCCCGGGAAGTGGATATGAAGTCCGATACCGCAAAAAAGTTGACGGATGTTACGGGGCTATCTAAGGGCGACAATGGAGAGGCCTTGTTTTTTAGTCAGAATCACCAGTCCCTGAACGATGCTGTCTACAAGAGGATAAAGAAACTGATTTTCTCATTCAGACTCGCTCCCGGCCAGAAACTCATTTACAAAGATCTGAGCCAGGAGCTTTGGGTCAGTAAAACTCCGATTATCAACGCCCTGATCAGGCTTGAGAGTGAAGGGTATGTGGTACATAAAAAAAATGCCGGATACTATATAAAAAAAATCAATTTAACAGAAGTTCTGCACATGTATCAGGCCCGGGAACTGTTTGAGTGTGCAAATACCGATCTAATACTGGACAACATCAGTAAAAAGGATCTTCTGGCGCTGGACGAGATCCACCAGGAATTTGTTGCTGATACTTCCGAGGGATATGGCGAAACGAAAATTGAGATTGATCGCCGATTTCATATTCGGCTTGCTGAAATTGGAGGCAATAGCTTTGTGATTAAAACGATCCGGGAAATTTATGAACAGTATCACCTGAGTTTGAAGTTGTCCTTGCGTTTTTTACCCCTGCAACGGGTCGAAGAGGTTGACAAGGAGCATGAGAGGATCATTGAATCCCTTCTTGCTTCGGACCGTTCAGGATTAAAACGTGCGATGGAAGAACATCTTCACGCTCCGGTGCTGGAACTTGGTCAATACCTGAAATCGCGGGAAACACCGGCCGATGAGCATGAAACGTCAGGGGACAGTATTGTCAACTGGTGAAAAGAGGGCAGTTGTTATTCGAATCAGCTGTGGGACGGTAGTTTGGGGATCAGTACCGTTATCGAAGCCATGGATTAAGCCGAAAAAGAGAAAATTCATTCAATCGGAACCTTTGAGTGAAGGTTTCCCGGGACCCATCCATATCACTTTATTATTTAGGAGGTTCGTTATGACGATCTTGAATCGAAATGGTGTGCAAATATACTATGAAGTCCACAGGAGTGGACCGGCTGTCCTGCTGACCCATGGTTTTACAGCCACTTTGGCCATGTGGAAGGCGCAGATTGACTTTCTTTCACAAGATTATAGGCTGATTATCTGGGATATGAGAGGACACGGACAAACCGATTCCCCGGACGATCCGGCCTTGTACAGCGAAGCGGAAACGGTGGCCGACATGGCCGGGCTGCTTGACGCCGTTGGTGTGGAACAAGCGGTTGTCGGCGGTCTTTCCATGGGCGGGTATATGTCGTTAGCATTCAACCTGGCATATCCTGACCGCGTCAGGGCTTTGATGCTGTTTGACACGGGACCCGGTTTTAAAAAGGATGAGGCAAGGGCTGCCTGGAATCAAACTGCTGAAACGTATGCCCAGTCATTTGAAAAGAACGGGCTGAATGCCCTGGATCAGGGGGGCGCCGAAGCCAATGCTGTCGAGCACAAGTCGGCGAAGGGACTGGCACTCGCCGCGCATGGAATGCTGGTCCAGAACGATGCCCGAGTCATTCTCTCCCTTCCGGATATTAAGGTGCCGGCGCTGGTGGTGGTCGGGGAAAATGATGCGCCGTTTCTTGCGGCTTCCGATTACATGGCATATAAAATCCCTGATGCGACAAAGGTCGTCATCCCGGAAGCCGGCCATGCCGCCAATATGGACCAGCCTCAGGCATTCAATAATACCGTCGGCGAATTTTTGAAACGCCTGTCATAGTTTTGAATCCATTCATGTCGTTTTGCTGCCCTTCGCCCATTGGCTGTCCATATCAGATGGACGTTTTGGATCGGAATGCCGATAGTGACATATCTGGTAAGTGAGGAATACACGGAATCCGGTTCGATATATCTTGCGGGGGCTGGTAACTTCAGTCGAGTTGCGATTATTACCGGGCCAGGGGTGGCCTTAGGAAAGGAAATTTCTTCTATCACTGCTGAAGATATTCGTGACAACTGGGAAAAAATTAACAGTATTGAGGGTGGCAGAGAAGGAAGATAATTGAGGACAATTTAATTTTAACTGACAATAAAACGGGATCTTAAATAAATACCGCAGGGGAATCAGCTTATGGAAAAGTCCCCGATGCTGCTGAGGATTGTGATCAGGGGAACCAAAATCTCAAAAAAAGTCTATATAAAGCGCGGGAATGAGATTTGGCCAATTCCCCTGAGTGAACTAAAAAAGCCGCGATACTGGATGGGAATGGCTGGACGCTTAACTTAAAAAAAAATCGTATCCCACAGTAGCAAGTGTTTAAAAAAGCGTCCATCTATCGAAAAAGTGGTAAAGAGGAGAAGATGATATGAAATTTACATTAAACAAAGAACAGGAAGCATTCAGGCAGGAAGTCATTGAATTTCTCGAAAAAGAGTTGCCGTCGGTAACATATGACTTGGACAGATACCACATGGTGGGTGGTATAAGTCAGGAATTTTCCCGAAAGATGGCTGCAAAAAACTGGATCGGCCTGACCTGGCCCAAAGAATTCGGCGGATCTGAACGGGGCTATGTGGACAAGATGATCTTGAGCGAACAATTGATACGGCACCGGGCGCCCACGGGGTATCATTTTGTGGCGGAACGCCAGATCGGTCCCGCCATCATCAAGTTCGGACAACAATGGCAGAAGGATTATTTTCTGCCCCGGTTCATCAATGCCGAAGACAATATTTCGTTCTGCCTGCTTTTCAGCGAACCGGATGCGGGCTCCGACCTGGCCGCGATAAAGACCACGGCGATCCTTGAGGGAGACAGCTATGTCATCAACGGGCAGAAAGTCTGGTCGTCCGGGGCGCATCAGGCGGATTACGGTTGGCTTTTGGCAAGGACCAACCCGGATCCCAGCCTTCCCGGCCATTTTGCCAGCAGTGAAATGATGCTGGATTTGAAAACTCCAGGCATCACCATTCGGCCCATATTGAATATCATGGGCGAGCATCATTTTAACGAGGTGTTCTTCGATAATGTTAGAATCGACAAAAAATATCTCGTGGGCAAGGAGAACGAAGGATTTAAACAGATCGTGGCCCAGCTCGACTATGAACGAGCCGGGATTGAACGGCTCATGCAGAACCATTTGGTATATGAAAGGCTTAAAGGGCACATCCGGGATGGCGACATTCCTGCTCATGATCCCGGTCTGGCATACTGGGCCAAAGATGCTTTCGCCCGGATTGAAACCGAACTCAATATCGGCCGGATGATGTGTTATCATACGGCATGGATGATTGATAACGGGAAACGGGTGTCCAGTCAGGCCGCTCTCTGCAAGGCCTTCTGCAGCCAGTATGAACACCGGCTAAACGATGTGGCCACCCGGGTGCTCGGCGCTTCAAGCCTCATTATGGGGGAAGAAAACCCTTATGCACCGTGGGAAGGTCTTGTCCCGCAGTCTTATCTGCACAGCCCCAGCTATACATTGCAGGGAGGTGCTGTGGAAATACTGAAAAACATCGTGGCGCAGAGGGGTCTAAAGCTGCCCAGGGCATAAAAGGATAAAAAAGGAGTTGATCATGGATTTTGAATTTAGTTCCGAGCAGGACATGCTTCAAAAATCATTTGCCGATTTCCTGGCCAAAGAATGCAGCCACGATCTGGTAAAGGACTGGCATAAGGATGAAAAGGGATATTCACCAGCCGTTTGGAAAAAAATGGCCGGTTTGGGATGGATGGAATTGATTTGCGACGCCATCGAAAATAATGAGGGGACGGGTTTTTTGGACGCCGTGATTCTTTTTGAGGAAATGGGAAAGGCGCTCTTGCCCAGCCCCTTATTTACCAGTGCGGCAATGTCCGGATCAATGCTGTTACAGGTACAAGATGAAGACGCTGTGGATAAGGATCTGGGAGATATCACAGCCGGCAAACGGATTTTTACAGCCGCCCTTGTTAATGAAAAGGGCGAATTCGATCATAACAGGTCCGGGGTTTCTGCCGTTTCCGATGGAGATGGGGGTTACAGGTTAAACGGGACCCGCCTGTTCGTTCCCTATGCGGATTCGGCCCATTACCTCCTGGTGTGTGCCGATGTGGAAAACGGCGGCCCCACCATTTTCAAGATCAAGACCGGCAGCGCCGGATTTTCCATTGACCCCATGGAAACCCTGTATCCGGAAAGAAAATGCGTGGTCAAACTGGAAAATGTTATCATGGATGCATCAGGCATTGTCGGGAAAGTAGGCCGGGGCGGGCGGTATGTCGATGCCGTCATGGGGCCGATAACCCTTTTGAAATGCAGTGAAATGCTGGGAGGGATGGATTTTATCGCAAATACAACCGTCCAATACGTCAAGGAACGCCACCAGTTCGGCAAGCCCCTTGGCGTGCTCCAGGCCATTCAGCATTATTGTGCGGATATGGCCACCTTATGCGAAGGCGCCCGGATGACGGTTTATCTGGCGGGATCGCTGATAAACGACGGATTGGACGCTGAAAAGGAAATTTCAATGGCCAAGGCCTGGATCAGCGACGGGTATAAAAAATGCACATGGATCAGCCATCAGATTCACGGGGGCATCGGTTATACGGAAGAATATCCGGTGCATCTTTACTACCGGCATGCCAAGGAGAATGAACTGATGCTGGGGGATGCCAGGTACCACAGGGGTAAAGTCATTGAGCATATGGGGTTGTGATTTTTTAGTCAGAGTGGAAATGCTGATTCGCAGGGCGCATAAAATTCGAAGCACGAAATTCGAAATCCGAAACAATACTGAATGTTCAAAATTCAAATAACCAAGACGGGTGATAAAAGGTTTGTTTATGAATTCCTACAACAGGTATCCGAGAACCTGCCTCTTAGATTTCCCCGGAGGGGACTGGTAATATAGCCGTTGGCTTCAGCCACCGGTATAAGAGGGGTATACATAAAGTCCTGAAGGGACGGCGTAACTTGAAGAAAGGGAAAGAAAGATGAGTCACCAATATATAAAAGTGGAAGTGCAGGACGGGGTCATGATCATCACCATGGACGATCCAAAAACGAGAAACGCAATCGGCGATGAGATGTTTGCGGAGCTGTCGGCGGAAATCGATCGCCTGGAAAGTGATCCGGATTTAAGGTGCCTGGTCTTGACGGGAAAAGACCCGGCTTTCTGCTCCGGCGCCAATGTCCG
>JAUXEW010000113.1 GCA_030620375.1 Desulfobacteraceae bacterium
CAATTTTGGGGTGCGAAGCGTGACACTATAAATTAAAATGGGCGTTGATTTTAAATATCCTGGTCGCAGGAAGGTTGAGAATATTGGTTACACCGGTTTCTTCTGATATTTTCTTTAGATTTGCCTCAATTTCCGCCATAGACCGCGCAATAAACGTAAACCAGACATTAAAGGAATTGTCTCTGAGATAATTATGGGTGACGCCGGTATAACGATTAACCACCGCTGCAAACTCATCAATACAATGTTCAGGCGCCTTGGCTGCACAAAGGGTACTGATATAGCCCAGTTTTTCCGGCACAAAGCTGCCGCCGATTTTTCGGATAATACCGCTCTTTTTCAGTTTAGCGAGGCGCTTAATCACCTCATTCTCCGTGAGACCGATATCGTCGGCAATAATTTCATAGGGTCGAGACGCTATGGGAAAGTCAGACTGAATCCGGTTTAAAATTATGCGATCAGTATCATCAATCTGCGGCATCGTCATCCCTTAAATTTTAATTCCAAAATACGCACGTGAACTTTTCTGGTTCGCGGCCCATCAAACTCACAAAAAAATACCCCTTGCCACGTCCCTAGAGCCAACTGCCCGTTTTGTATGATGATCAACTCGGAAGCACCCACAAGGGTTGATTTTATGTGGGCAGGCGAATTCCCTTCAAGATGTTTGTATGCTGCTTCCCACGGAACTATTTTATTTAATACCATCATGATGTCCGTCTTTACGGATGGATCGGCGTTTTCATTTATGGTAATTCCGGCCGTCGTATGGGGAACGTAGATCATACACAGCCCTTCATCCATTCCGGAAGCTGAAATTAATTTATTAATATTTTGTGTTATATCAATAAATTGAGTCTTTTTTGAGGATTTAACTGTAAATAACATTGTATAAGTAATGCGAGCGCATTCCCCGTAGCTTGCTGCGGGGTTAGCGAACGAATCTAAAATCGGATAAAATTCCTATCGGAGGAATCGTCCCTGCCGCATACTTCAGGGATCTTCAATGTTTCAATATAAAAAAGAGGCCTTGCAGAAAACTGCAGGGCCTCTTTTAAACAGATAATGAAAACGATCACAGTCTATACACACCCGGTAGGTTTGGGCAGACCGGCCATTTTACATGCTCCCTTACCTGGTCCTGAAGGGAACAATTCATAAATGTGTTTTAGTTTGAACTTAGTAACCTTGGAAAGTACACGAACCATGGGAGCAATCCCATTTTTTTCATAGTATTCACGCAACATGGCGATTACCAAATGATGTTCATCATTGAGTTCTTCAATCCCTTCTACTTTTTTAACATATTGAACCCAACCTTCACTCCAATTTGAGTAATCATCGATGAACCCGTCTTCATCAATGCTGAAAGTTTCTCCATTAAATTCGACTTGTGGCATAAACTTACCCTCCTTATGAATTATTTATTCTTTTGGCATTTTTGCCAGTAACTTCGACATGAATAAGCCAAGTTTATTATATGATAGGTTTCGGAATGTCAACATGAAAAATGGATAAAATATTATATGGATATCATTGTCGTTGTTTTAAAAGAACCGGTGCTTTTCACTGCGATAAAACTGAAAATGTGGGCCATTTAAGTGCCTTTTTGTGTCGCTTCCCATGCGGGAAAAATAAAGCCACACGCCATGAGAGCGATGATTTACTTAATATTCCTTTGGTATATGGCTTAATTGGGCCAACGTAAATACCGGCCCGTCCTTGCAGACGAATTCCTTGCCGACGTTACAATGACCACACATGCCGATCCCGCATTTCATACGATTTTCAAGCGACATGATGATATGGTCATGCTTATACCCCTGCTTATCTAAAACCGGTTGGGTAAATTTGATCATAACCGGAGGTCCGCAGATAATCGCATATGTGTTTTCATCTGCGGGTGGTGCTTTTTGTTCAGTAATTGTGGGGACAAATCCGACGTTGTATTTCCAGTCAGGGTCATCGGTTGCATCCACGGTGATATGGACATTGATATCATCTCGGGCCTCCCATTCGGCCAGTTCGTTACGATAAAGCAGCATGCCCGGAGATCGTGCCCCATAAATTACATGAATATCTCCGAATTTGGAGCGGTTGGCCGGATCCAGCATATATACGATGGAAGAGCGTAATGTGGTGAACGCAAATCCTCCGCCGATAATGACGACATTTTTACCTTCCAGAGCATCCCATGGATAATAATTCCCAAGCGGTCCCCTGATTCCCATGATGTCGCCCATCTTCATATTATGAAGAAAGGTTGAAACCAACCCAACCTTATTGACGGTAAACATAACGAATCCCTTTTCCGTGGGAGAAGAAGCAATCCCAATGGGAATTTCACCTTTACCGGCAATAGAAAGCTCGGCAAATTGGCCGGCCTGGTAGGAAAATTTTTCTTCGTCACCGTCATTTAAAAAGACAAATTTGAATGTTTTTAAATTCCTATCTTCGGTTTCGGTAATGATTTCATCAATACGAACCGGATATGGCAAATATGGATTTTGCACTATATACCCCCTTTTCTTTCTCTTTACTGGGCAGCACAGGTTGCTTCATCATAATTGTTCATTAAGTCGCAAACCTTGCGGATATCAATGTTGACCGGACAAGCGCGTACGCATCGGCCGCAGCCGACACACTGGATTCCATCGCCATACTTGTCCACGTAGTATTTCAGCTTGTGCATGAACCGCTGGCGAACCCGTTGAACCTTTTCACCTCTGGGGTTGTGTCCTGAACCGTGAAGCGTAAATAAGGGAAACATGCAGCTATCCCAATTTCGCATCCGGGTCCCGGAAGTTCCGTGGACTTCGTCTTGAATGTCAAAGCACCAGCAGGTCGGGCAAACATACGTACAGGTGCCGCAATTAATGCATGCGAAGGCAACATCTTCCCAGAACGGTGCGTCATAAACGGCTGTAATGGGCATTTCCTTAAGGTTGTCCGTAAGAATAGTTGAACTGATCTTGGCCTCGGCATCATTTTTTAATGCGGCGATCTCTTTTTCAGCCGTATCTGAATCGAGTTCATTATCCCAACCGGTAACCTTTAAAAGAGCTTCGCCTTTTTCGGTTATGGCTTTTGCCAAAAAGTAATCGCCGGCGTCCACTACCAGTACATCCAGTCCGGCTTCATGAAACGGCCCGCTTCCTGCGGATGTACAAAAACAGGACCTACAGGGATTGTTGCAGGCGAGGCCTACAAATGTGGTGGCTTCATAAGCCTGTATCCAATAAGGATCTTTATAATCCGGCGTGTCAAAATTCCTTTGAACCAGCAAAAAGGCATCGGCATCGCATGGCCGGATTCCAATCACTGCCCGGGGAGAGTAGTCTTTATCCGCCGGTTGCATGATATGATGATTTTCTTCGCCTTCATCAAGCGTATAGGTAAACATCGCTTCAGTGTGGGGATAAATCAGTCCCTTGGCGGACATACGGGTATTTAAACCGGACAAGTCCAGTTGTTCATCTTTATCGAGTTTTTTGAATTCGTAACACTCATTCTGCTTTACCGGGCCGAACAAGCTGTAAGAACCGTTCAGTGCTTCAAGTCCGTCGTTCCATTTTGCCTTGTCAATTTTTATGACCTTCATAATTTTTACCCTTTATACGAAAGTTGACGATGGTCCGATCTTTTGTGTTCGTTTTCGGTCTTAACGGGCGCAAGTGATAGCCGTGCGCACGGATCATTTAATGAACTCTTCAGGATCATCCGGTTTGTAAGTGTCTAACGGCGGTCGGTTGTCCAGGGTAAGGCCCGCTTCCCATCCATAGAGGTTCAAACAGTCCATCTCGAGCTTTTTAGTCAATAATCTCATATTGATGCCCACAGGGCAGGCCCGTTCACAGGAGCCGCAGTCCGTACATCTGCCGGCGCAGTGGTATGCCCTTAAGAAGTGAAAGGTTTTAATATCAACGGGATCATCTCCCTTTCCGACCCATTGCGGTCTTGATTCGTCAACAAAACAAGTCGGGCAGTAACAAAGCGGGCAAGCATTTCGGCAGGCATAACAACGAATACACGGTGCCAGCAGGTCATCGAAAAAGTTGTGCTTTTCTTCAGTGGACATGGCCTCAATTTCACGGACATCTTCATAACGGTCCACATCTGCTTGTTCTTCCACCAGATCGGTGACCAGTTCATCATATATCACGGGATTACGATGGATACATACGGCGCAGTTTTTCTGTAAGACATCCGCTTTGTTAAAGGTTTCTTCAAATCCATCTCCTTTAACCGTCACTTCCCCGTTGGATTCCACAACGTCCACTATTTCACCACTAACGGCATTGGTGATTTTATGGCTGTCAATCATTCCTTTACAAGGAACACCGATAATATAGAGCTGATCCCGATCGATTTTATTCTCGATGATATGGGTGACGATATTTCGAGAATCACATCCTTTTGCCACAATACCGATTTTTTCCTTTCGATCGGTCAGATAATTGGCCAGGTTAATACCACAATTGCTGTCCCAAACCAGGTTTTTTACATCGTCGGCAGATTTGACCCTGTGTGGTTCGTTCATCATGGGCATGGTCCCTTTGCGAAAACCGATCACCATGTCAACTTTGCCATCCTTGAGTAGCCGTTCCGATATTTCTTTTATTTTATCAATATATCCTACCATATTATGCTACCTTGGCCTCGTTTTTTATAAAATGCGTGTTGGGTCCCAAGGCTCTCACCGCCTCAGTGACATTGTTGACCACCTCGACAAATTTTGTAGCTTCCGCTGACGAAATCCAGGAAAGATGGAGACGATCACGTTCTATTCCCATAAATTCCATTAAATCTGAAAACAAAGAATATTTTCTTCTTGCATAGTAATTACCTTCCAGGTAATAGCATTCACCCGGATGTCAACCGGACACCCAGACGCCGTCAGCCCCTTTTCGGAGTGCGGCAAGGATAAATTTGGGGCTCATTCGTCCGGTGCAAGGAATCCGGATAACACGGATGTTGGGCGGATACTGCATACGACTGACGCCGGCAAGATCCGCCGCCCCGTAACTGCACCAGTTACACAAAAAGGCTACGATTTTGGGTTCCCATTCTGGCATATTTTTATTCTCCTTTCTGGATGGACACTACATAGCTTCAATCATTGCAAATATCTGGTCGTTGTCAAACCCTTTCAAGTTGATTGCGCCGGAGCGGCATGAGGCTACGCACAGGCCGCACCCTTTGCACAGGGCGGGATTAATTTCCGCTTTTCCAGGGAAGAAACGAGCATCTTCCGGAAGAAACGACGGCGCGCTATAGGGACATATGGATACACATACCCCGCAGTTGCTGCAAATCGCCGGGTTCACCCTGGCCACTTCACCACCGGCATGAATCTTTTCTTGAGCCAGCAGCGTTACCGCTCTTGAAGCGGCTGCTTTCCCTTGAGCTACTGACTCATCAATCGGTTTTGGGTAATGCGCCAAACCGCAAAGGAAAACACCATCTGTGGCAAATTCGGAAGGGCCGAGCTTGGCATGGCGTTCCACAAAAAATCCGTCCTCATTCAAGGGAACCTTAAAGTACTGTGCCAGTTGCTCGTCCTTGTAAGGAATCACGGCAGCTGCAAGATTTAAAAGATCGGTCTCGATTTCAATAGTGCGGCCTAATACATGATCGATGACCCGGACTTTAATCGCACCGTCTTTCACTACAACCTCGGGTTTATTTTCTAATGAAAACAGGATGAAAATAACACCGGCTTCGCGGGCTTTTTTGTAAAGGAGTTCTCGTTCACCGTAGGTCCGGATGTCACGGTATAAAATATAGACGCTCATATCCGGGTTTCGGCGCTTTAATTCCAGTGCGCTGTCAATGGAATGCGTGCAACAAACCCGTGAACAGTATGGACGATCAGGCTCTCTTGACCCTACGCACTGAATGAATACGGCGGTATTGATGTCGGCCAGGGCCGGGTCGTCATCCATGAATTTTTTATCGAGTTCCAAATTGGTTATAATTCTCGGGTCCTGTCCGTAAAGATACTCATTGGGCTTGTATTCCGATGCACCGCTCGCAATGATCGCTACACCATGATCAATGACCTCTTCGGTATCTTTGGCGGTCAGTGTTGATTTGAAGTTTCCCACAAAACCTTCAACATTCGAGATATTCGTGTTTAAATGAACGTGGATTTTTTCTTCCTTTTTTACCGTGTCGATGATATCTAAAAGTTTTTCCTGAACCATCTCTCCTTTCCAGGTCTTGAAAAGGTTGAGTGCCTGTCCACCGAGACAGTCGTCTCTTTCCACCAGATGGGTTTCATACCCCTGTTTGGCCAGGCTCAGAGCGGTGGCCATCCCCGTGATGCCTCCTCCGATCACCATGGCGGCCTGACCAATATCCAGCTCCGCTTCGTCCAGAGGCTCTTTTAAGGCGACATTCATAATTGCCATACGGACAAGATCCATGGCTTTTTTAGTGGCAAGATCAGGGTTGTTTCTGTGGACCCAGGAATCGTGGTTCCGGATGTTTGTCATTTCAAATAAGTATTTATTCAAACCGGCATCAATCAGCGTTTCCTGAAACAGCGGCTCATGGGTCTTAGGGGTACAGGCTGCCACGACGATTCGGTTTAAATTCTGGTTTTTAATGATTTCCTTCAAGGTCTCCTGGGTATCCTGGGAGCATGAATACATGTTGTCCGTTACATACTCCACATAAGGGAGGGTAGCGGCATAATCCCTTACTGCAGGAACATCTACCACGCCGGAAATATTGATACCGCAATTGCACACAAACACACCGATCCGGGGTCGTTCTCCAATCACATTGGTTTCCGGTACTATTTCCCTTGATTTCGTCAATGTATTTCGGGCCTCATTCAGCATTTCTCCTGCGGCTGCGGCTGCGGCGCTGGAGTCGATCACAGATTGCGGGATGTCTTTAGGGCCCTGAAATGCGCCGCATACGAAAATACCTTCCCGAGAGGTGGACACCGGTGTAAAACTTGATGTTTTACAGAAATTTTCGTCGGTCAATTCCACATCAAGCGCTCGGGCCAGTTTAATTGCATCCGGCGGGGTTTCCATGCCGACGGAAAGCACAATCATATCAAAAATTTCCGTCGCCAGCTCTCCGTTTTCTTTAACGTATCGAATTTCAAGGTCTCCGGTGTCTCCCATCGGTTTTACCGTATGAACGCGAGTCCGTTCAAAGCGGATGCCCTGGGCCTTGGCGCTTTCGTAATATCGCTCAAAATCTTTACCGTAGGTCCGGATGTCCATATAAAATACAGCGCATTCCAGGTTATCGCCCATGTGCTCTTTGGCGATGAGCGATTCCTTGATGGCATACATACAACATACGGAAGAACAGTATGAGTGGTTACAACGATTCAGGTCTCTTGAACCGACACACTGGAGCCAGACAATTTTTTTCGGTTCCTTATGATCCGAGGGCCTTACGACATGGCCTTCCGTGGGACCGGAAGCGGAGAGTATCCGTTCAAATTCCATTGCGGTGATTACATTGGGCAGGTTCGCATATCCATAAAAATCTAGATTCGATGGGTTATAGGGTTCAAATCCTGGTGAAAGGATTACCGATCCCACCTCTATCTCCACGGCCTCCGGTTTCTGCGCATGGGTTTCAAGGCTGATAGCTCCGGCGCCGCATGCCTCGATGCATTGAAAACATTCGCAGCAATAGCCACAATTTAGACACCGATGGGCCTCTTCCTGACCGGTTTTCTCAGCAAAACCGAGCTCTACTTCATTAAAATTGCCGTGGCGCTCTTCAGGCTTCAGCTCAGGCATCTTGGCCCTGTCCTTCACCGGCTCGCCTTGTGGAACCGGCCGGTAAATAGGATCTTCCTTGGTGATGGGCTCACGTCCTTCGGCCATATCCTGATTATCTATATACCGGCTAATAGATTCGGCGGCTTCCCGACCGGCGGCAATGGCCCCGATAGCTATCCAGGGGCCGGTCTGAAGATCACCGCCCGCGAACACGCCATCACGTCCGGTGGCATATGTTATCGGATCGGTTTCGGTGGTTCCCCATCGCGTCAATTCCAGACTCTCGATGTCTTCAATGGATGTAAGGTCGGGGCGCTGTCCGATAGCCGGTATGAGCTGGTCGATTTCAATGTCGTATTCGCTTCCGGGTAAGGGAATGGGGCGCCTTCGTCCGGATGAATCGGGTTCACCCAGCTCCATCCGGATGCACCGAAGCCCAACGACCTTTCCGTCCCGGGTTAGGATTTCTTGGGGAGCTCCGAGATAAGTCAGTTTTGTACCTTCGAGTTCTGCGGCTGTAATTTCTTCTTCCCATGCCGGCATTTCAGTCCGGGTGCGTCGATAAATAATGCTGACCTCTTTTGCTCCTAATCGGACTGCTGATCGTGCCACGTCAATGGCCACATTCCCGCCGCCGATAATGGCAACTTTCTCTCCTACGGGAGCTTTTCCGCTTAGGTTTACTTCTCTTAAAAATTCAACGCCCTGTCTGATACCTTCGGCTTTCTCCCCCGGTATACCGAGCTCGATTCCCTTGTGTGCGCCCAGCGCAAGATAGACCGCCTTGTAACCATCATCAAATAGATCGTCAATGGTTAGATCGGGG
>JAUXEW010000012.1 GCA_030620375.1 Desulfobacteraceae bacterium
GCAAAAAGTCGTCACCCCGGCGAAAGCCGGGGTCCAGGTCAGTCATAAGTTTCTGAAAACACTGGATCCCGGCTTTCGCCGGAATGACGGAAAAGAGAATATTTCAACTTTTTACGAGTCCATCAAGTATATTTTTTTTAATAGCCCGCCCGCTTGCGGCGGGGAGCTTCCTTGAACAAGAGTGATGACCAATATCTCACAGATGGGTTGGAAAATAAAGACAAAAGTCATAACGCTCGATGATCGTTTGATTATCGCTTTAATATATTTTCATTTTGCGAGTTGTGCCGGTTTTTTGTTTTAAAAAAAACCCGGTGCTTTGCACCGGGATAAAACTGAAACGTTGAGGCACTGGCGTGCCTCTTTTTTTCCCGCTTTGCGGGAAAAGAAAGCCTCCCGCGATGCTGATTTACAATTACGGCAAAATCTAAGGTTGAAATATGACCCCATTTAGATATAATATTGGATGTCATTTGCAAAAATGGGGGTGCACAGCAATGGTTGTTAAAAGATCAGATAATAAACAAACCGGCCAGAAAGAATATAAGGTTCTTGTGGCGGTTGATTTCTCACCATATTCCGCTCAAGCTTTGAAGATGGCAAGCTCTATTATGGGCCGAAAACCGGATCGAATAATGGTCTTGCATGTCATAGATAGTAATTTCGTTGAAAGCTGTGTTAACTACCAGCTGGGAACAGAAAATGACATTAAAGAAACCTTGTTTTTTCAAGCCAAAAAAAAATTGAAGGCGTTTCTTCGTTCAGAAGGTATGGATGGTGAATTTATAGAAGAGTTGATCTGTGAGGGGACACCATTTCTGGAGATCAATAAAAAAGCAATTGAAACAGGAGCTGACATGGTCATTATGGGGAACCGGGGTCATTCGGGAGATATGCAAACTATCTTTTTTGGCAGCACCACCGAGAGGGTTCTGAGATTTATAAGCCGGCCGGTTCTTTGCGTTCCCATGGGTGAAGATCGAAAATGAGGTGTGGCATGAGTGAAATTAAAAGCACATTAGATCTCGTAATGGAAAAAACAAAGCACTTAACGTTAAGTAAAGCAGAAAAAATAGAACAACAACAGGATCAGTTCAAAAGGGTTCTTAATGGGCTGCTGCAAAAATACCTGGACAACATGATTGAAAAAGAAGCTTTCGGCAAAGAATTAACAGCGATAACAAAACGGTATGATGTTTCCGATAACAACATCGTAATACGGGGAATTTTAGATAGAATTCGGCTCGATCAGAATAATTCGGCGTTACTTTCCTTGTTGAAAGAGATATTCCGGTTGAATGTAATAAATCTTGAGGCATTGATTGATAATTATCAAAAAGAAATCCAGACACACATACAACAGACGGTCACGCAGCTCAAGGAAAGTTTAACTGAGAATTACGCAATTTCCGGTACCGCAGTGGTTCCGGATCCTAAGCTAAATTCACAATGGGAACCCATCTTTTTGGCCATTGGTAAAAAATATTCCGACCAGCTCGAAGCGGAAAAAAATATCCTTATCGCCCTTTAAAATCTCCTTTTCCAGCGTCAACGGCACTGACGTGCGGTGCCGGTAAGGGCTTGGGTTTTAGGTTATATATAGTTGAACCAGTACTGCTCTAACTGATCAAAGTTGTGTTTAACGTCATTCACACCCGTTATGATGTCGCCATGGCCGGGCAATAAACAATTAACATCCAATCCTTTAAGACTCACGATACTTTTTTTGAGGAGCTCTCCGTTGCCGCCGGGAAGGTCTGTCCTTCCCAGTCCGTCTTTAAATATAAGGTCCCCTGAAAACAAAACCTTATGATTCGGCCAATAAATGGCTATTGACCCAGGGGAATGGCCGGGCACATGATAAATGCTAAGATCAACGCCGTTAACCGACACCTTTCCTGATTGAAGGTAAAAGTCCGGCTCAAATGAATCGAGACCCATTCCAAGATAAGATTTGACCTGTTTTCGCATGGTGTTTAAGAATTGCCACTCCTGGTAATGGAGGGTGACAAGCGCGGATGTCTTGCTGAATAAGGTAACGGCCTCCATATGGTCGGGGTGAGCATGCGTACAGATAATTAAGCCGATATCCTCAATTGTAATACCCAATTCTGAAAGGCCGTTTTCAACATGGTCAAAAAGCTTCAGGTGGCCGGGATCGATAAGCACTCGGGTGGGCCCGTCAATCAGATACGTGTTGCAATTATTATCAGTCATGGAAGACCAGATAAAAGCATGGAGATTATTAATTACTTGCATTGTCAGACCTCTTTTATTTATATTTAAATTAACATAATGCAAAAAAGCAAAAAAATCAAAGCAAGGGAAACAGCATGAAGGGAATAATACTGGCAGGTGGTTCAGGATCCCGTCTATATCCGATTACACGTGTCGTTAGCAAACAACTTCTGCCTGTCTATGACAAGCCAATGATATATTATCCATTATCCGTGCTTATGCTGGCGGGGATCCGGGAAATTCTCATTATTTCCACGACGGAGGATTTGCCAAAATTTAAAAATCTGCTTGGAGACGGCTCACAATTAGGGCTCATTTTTTCATATGCCGAGCAGCCGCGACCGGAAGGCTTGGCCCAGGCATTTATCATTGGGAAAGATTTTATCGGCAATGAAACTGTCTGTCTTATTCTCGGGGATAATATATTTTACGGTCACAACCTTTCCGCCATTTTATCCAATGCCGTTAAATTGAAAAAGGGCGGGATGATTTTCGGATATTGGGTGCGTGATCCCCAACGGTATGGTGTAGTCTCGTTTGATAAAAACGGTAACGTCATCAGAATCGATGAAAAACCAAAGAAACCCAAATCAAATTATGCCGTTCCGGGCCTTTACTTGTATGACAGTCGTGTAGTGGACATCGCCCATCAGATTTCACCTTCGAAAAGGGGGGAGCTGGAGATCACGGACGTTAACATGGAATATTTGCGCAGGCGAGAGTTAAAGGTGGCGCTTTTGGGACGCGGATTGGCCTGGTTGGATACGGGAACCCATGAGTCACTTCAGCAGGCATCCAGTTATGTTCAAGCTATCCAGGAGCGGCAAGGACTAAAGATTGCCTGTATCGAAGAAATTGCTTTTCGTTTGGGGTATATCGGTCAAAATGAATTGAAAAATCTGGCAGATGATATGATGGAAAATGATTATGGAAAATACTTGTTGAGAATCCTGGATGAGCCTGAATCGGAGGAGCTATGATCAACATCCTGGTGACAGGAGGATGCGGTTTTATCGGGTCCAATTTTATCCGGCATCTTCTGTTGGAAACAGGGTTTGACGGATATGTAATCAATGTAGACAAGTTGACCTATGCGGGAAATCCGAACAATTTGGAAGATTTTGAGATAACGTTCCCGGAGCGTTATATATTCATTCAAGCGGACATATGTGACCGGGAATCCATGACGGAGGTCTTTGAGAAGTACAAAATTGATACGGTTTGCCATTTTGCCGCAGAGTCTCATGTGGACCGTTCGATTTTAGGACCGCAAGATTTTATCCAAACGAATATCTTTGGAACCTTCAACCTCCTTGAACTATGTCGGTTGCATCGGGATCGGTTGAATTTGTTTCACCACATCAGCACGGATGAGGTATTCGGGTCTCTTGATGAGAAGGAATTCTTTTCTGAAAACACGCCCTATGATCCCAGCAGCCCTTACTCGGCATCCAAGGCAGGATCGGATCATCTGGTCTCGGCTTATGGAAAAACCTATGGGATACCGATAACCATATCCAACTGCTCCAATAATTATGGTCCCTATCAATTCCCGGAAAAGTTAGTTCCGCTGACGATATTAAACGCGATTGAAGGAAAGCCGATTCCGGTTTACGGTGACGGTAAGAATATCAGGGATTGGTTATATGTAAAGGATCACTGCAGGGCGATTTGGCGAGTCATGGAATCCGGCAAAAGAGGTGAGACCTATATGGTCGGCGGAAAAACCGATATGCATAATATAGACGTGGTGAGGGCCATCTGTGATATTTTAGATGAATTCGAACCTGCTTTAAACAGTGGGCCTCGGCGGGCATTAATTCGTTTCGTTAAAGACCGGCCGGGACATGATTTAAGATATGCTGTCGATTTTAGCAAAATTCAAACTGAATTGGGCTGGGTCCCGGATGAGACCTTTGATTCCGGGATTAGAAAAACCATCAGATGGTACCTTGACAATTCCGGATGGATCAAACAGGTCAAATCCGGGGAGTATATGTCATGGATTAAGAAACATTATCACCACAATTAAAAAAAATTAGATGGTACCCGGCTACCATCATAAATTACTCATGAAACTTATCGCTACCGACATACCCGGTCTCATCATTATCGAACCAGACGTTTTCCAGGATAATCGCGGGTTTTTCATGGAAACTCATCACCAAAACAGGTACGGAGAACACGGCTTCAATGACGTATTTGTTCAGGACAATTTATCTTATTCCATTAAAGGCACGCTAAGGGGGTTGCACTTTCAGATCAAATACCCGCAGGCAAAACTGGTTCAAACTATTACCGGAGAAATATTTGACGTTGCCGTCGATATTCGACCGGCGTCATCTACATTCGGTAAATGGGTGGGGGCGTACCTGTCGGGGGAAAATAAACGGCAGCTCTTTATCCCCAAAGGATTTGCCCACGGTTTTTGCGTTATCAGTGAAACCGCGCATTTTTTATATAAATGCACAGACTTTTACGATCCAAAAGACGAAGGGGGAATTATCTGGTCTGATCCTGACATCAATATTGATTGGCCGGTTAAAGATCCCCTTGTCTCATCTAAAGACAATAAACTTCCACGGCTGTCATCGTTAAATATTAGTTAAAGTAAAATATCATGTAATTAAAACTAAGTTATAGTTATTATTTACTTAAACATAAATAACCTGGTCCTTTTGGCTAAGTCAGAGGCAGTTGTCTATACCGTGAAAAGGGTCGACAAGCATACAGAATTCTGTGTTTCAACACCGGCTCATTTTCCGGTTTGTTCGGGTAAAAACAAGGCATATTTATGAGAATTTTAGTTGCCGGGGCGAATGGTCAGCTCGGCAGGGAAATTGTCGAACACTTACAGCAATCCGCTATCGATGTTGTTCCGCTTGCCCATCGTCAGTTAGACATAACCGATGAAATCCAGATCCGAAATTGTATATCGACAATAAGGCCGACCCTTGTCGTTAACTCGGCTGCTTACACGAACGTCGACGATGCAGAGACGGAACAACATATAGCCTATGCAGTTAATCAGAAAGGTGCGGGGCTCATTGCAGATGCTTGCATGAAGGGCGGTATCCCGTTAATTCATATTTCAACGGATTTTGTTTTTGACGGCCGGAAGGGGACGCCCTATACCGAATCGGATAGCGTATGCCCTTTGGGCGTTTATGGCAAAAGCAAGGCTGACGGAGAAAGAGAAATTACAACCCGGCTCAGGGAATACATCATCATTCGAACGTCATGGCTGTATGGTGTTTATGGACATAATTTCGTAAAAACCATGATTAGACTTGGAAAAGAGGGATCTGAATTGAGTGTGGTGTCGGATCAATTCGGTTCTCCAACCTGTGCCGCTGATCTTGCCGAGGCGATTGCGACGATTGTTCGTAAGATTGGAATTGATGGAAATCCGGCCTGGGGAATTTATCACTATTCCGGAAAAGGCGTTACCAGTTGGTTCGACTTTGCCGTAACGATTTTTCGAATGGCAAGGCAACGCCATAAAACAGGTGCCCCGGCTATTCATCCCATATCCGCCTCTCAATACCCGACAAAAGCCAAAAGGCCTGAGTATTCTGCTTTGGATTGCAGTAAGATCACCAATGCTTTTGGCATCAAGACAAAACCTTGGAAAGAAAGTCTCGCTGCAGTCGTTCATCAAATTCTGATCAAAAAAACCTACACAGCGTAAACTACCACCCGCATAGCGGACCTACGTCGAGGATTTAAAGCCTCCCCGCAGCAAGCTACGGGGAATGTGCTCGCATTGCTGGTTCAAAAGAGCGAGAACACCGGCATGGAGCAAAAGATGCCATTTCCGGATGGACACCCGGTTAACAGACAACTTGCCGGGCATAAATGAAATTCGCATCTATTCCCTTGACACATATTCTGTTTAATCGTAATCATAAAAGATTAAAATACCATTCATTCCCTTAAAACAGGCTGCTTTACAGCAGTTTTAGGGTGCGAGACTTGAGTTAAAGTAAAGAATCCTGGCCCAGAGGACCGGATTTTTTATGTTTGAATAAATGCCGTCGTTATGGAGGATTCAATGGATTATAAGAAGACGCTCAACCTGCCGAAAACGAAATTTCCGATGAAGGCCAACTTGGTCAATCGCGAACCTGAACAGCTAAAATTTTGGGAAGAAATAAATCTGTATGATCAAATTAGAAATGATTCTTGCGACCGGGATTTATTTATTCTGCATGACGGACCGCCGTATGCCAACGGCAATATACATATTGGTACGGCATTTAACAAGATTTTAAAAGATGTCATTGTTCGCTCCCGTCAGATGGCGGGGTATAATGCGGTTTACGTCCCGGGATGGGATTGCCATGGACTTCCCATAGAACACAATGTTGACATAGAGCTTGGTAGTAAAAAGTTGGAGCTCACCAAACTTGACATCCGTAAACGCTGTCGAGCATACGCTGAAAAATATATTGATATTCAGCGAGAAGAATTCAAAAGACTGGGAGTAATGGGGGAGTGGGAGAATCCATACCTGACGATGAACTACCGTTATGAGGCGACTATTGCAAAAGAATGCGCGAAGTTTGCATTGGATGGAAGCCTGTTTAAGAGTAAAAAACCGATTCATTGGTGCTGCAGTTGTAAGACAGCCCTTGCTGAAGCCGAAATCGAATATTACGATGTAGAATCGCCTTCGATTTTTGTAAAATTTCGGGTAAAGGATGATATGGGAAATGCTTTTCCCCAGTTAGCGAATAAAAAAGTTTTTGTCGTAATCTGGACAACAACTCCCTGGACCATACCGGCCAATTTGGGGGTGACATTCCATCCTGATTATAAGTATACGGCAGTAGAAATCAATGATGGTGAGGTCCTCATCATGGCAAAAGATCTCGCTGATAATTGTATGAAAACTTTCGGGGTTGTGAAGTATAAGTCGATTGTCGATATTAAGCCGAATGATCTTGAAGGCAAGCGATGTGATCATCCCCTGTATGACCGCGACTCACTTATAATCCTGGGGGATCATGTCACACTGGATGCCGGAACGGGCTGCGTTCATACTGCTCCGGGCCACGGTCGTGAAGATTATGAAGTAGGGCTCCGGTATGGACTGGATGTTTATTCTCCGGTGGATGATAACGGCTGTTTTACAGAGGATGTGGATTTTTTTAAAGGGCAATCCGTATTCCAGGCCAATAACCATATCACTGCCAAGTTAAAAAAAGAAGGGGTTCTGCTTGCAGAGGGATCGATAACGCATTCTTATCCCCATTGCTGGAGATGCAGACAACCTGTAATATTCCGTGCCACACCGCAATGGTTTATTTCCATGGATAAAACCGGGTTAAGAAAAAAAGCGCTGGAAATCATCGACACCGTGAAATGGATTCCCGGCTGGGGTCGAGAACGAATTTACGGAATGATCAAAAATCGTCCGGACTGGTGCATATCCCGGCAACGGGCCTGGGGAGTACCCATCGCGATGTTTTCGTGCAATCATTGCGATGCCGTATTAATTGATAAGCGGGTTATGGATCATGTGTGCAATCTGTTTGAAAGACATGGGGCGGACATATGGTTTGAGAAAGCGGCAAGCGAACTTCTTCCGGAAGATATCGCATGTTCCACCTGCGGGGAAAAAGATTTTTCAAAAGAGACCGACATCTTGGATGTCTGGTTTGATTCGGGGGTCAGCCATGCAGCGGTCCTTGAACAACGCTCTAACCTTAGATGGCCGGCTGACCTCTATTTAGAAGGCAGCGATCAACACAGAGGATGGTTTCACAGTTCGCTTCTAACGTCAGTTGGAACAAGAGGAAAAGCGCCATACAAGTCCGTATTAACCCATGGATTTACAGTAGATGGCGAGGGGAAAAAAATGTCCAAGTCCGTCGGCAATACCATTGCGCCGAAGGAGGTGATTCGAAAGCACGGTGCAGAAATTTTACGATTATGGGTGTCTGCATCGGATTACAGGGATGATATCCGGATTTCAGACAACATTTTAAAACAACTCAGCGACGCGTATCGGCGAATTCGAAATACCAGTCGATATATACTCGGCAACCTGTATGACTTTAACCCCGAATCAGACATGGTGCCTTACGAAGACATGCAGGAAATTGATCGGTATGCGCTTCATAAACTCCAGGATATCATTGCCAAATCCAAAAGGGCTTATGATAATTATGAATTTCATGTTATTTACCATTCACTTAATAACTACTGCACAATAGATTTATCGGCTTTTTACCTCGATATATTAAAGGACAGGCTATACACGTCTCCTCCTAATTCCATTGAAAGAAGAAGTGCTCAAACCGCCATGCACATTTTGCTCGATGCCATCGTCAGAATCATGGCGCCGGTTCTCGCCTTTACCGCGGATGAGATCTGGAAGCACATACCGGATAAAAACGACAAACCGGTCAGCGTCCATCTGGCGTCCATGCCGACCATTAACAAGCGGTGGAAAAATGATGAGCTGGGTAGAAAATGGGGTCGCCTGATCGCTGTACGCCGTGAAGTTACAAAAGTTTTAGAAGAGGCGAGAACAAAAAAAATAATCGGGCACTCACTTGATGCCGCTGTTACGCTGTGCGCGGAAGGGGACGTATTTGAAGATTTAAATCCGTATGCAAATGATTTAAGAACCGTTTTCATCGTTTCAAAAGCCTCTTTAGTTAGCTCGGATAACCGAACCGGAGCATTTATCAATACGGGTATCGATGAGTTGTCAATTCAGGTCGAAGCTGCGGATGGAGAAAAATGTGAGCGGTGTTGGGTTCATGATGGTTCCGTGGGAACGCTCACCGAGCATCCAAAAATATGTAATCGCTGTCAAACAGCATTGGAAAGTATCTTAGATGAGACATAAATACAAAGCCCTGATCATCATCGCCGGATTGGTTGTTGGCTTGGATCAGTTCACCAAATTATTAATATTAAAAAATATTCCGCTCTATAAAACGATTCCGATTATACCCGGGTTTTTAAACCTTACTCATTTTCAAAACCCGGGGGTTGCATTTGGTTTATTCGCCGGCAGTAGTTCGAACTTGCAGCAAATCTTATTGATAACAGCCGCCTTATTCGCGATTTCGTTAATTTTGTACTTTTACTTGAAGACAAGCTATAAATTGCGGCTCATGATGGGGGGGTTCTCACTGATACTCGGCGGGGCCGTGGGAAACCTGATTGATCGGTTTCGTATGAATCGAGTGGTGGATTTCATCGATGTATATGCCGGCAACTTCCACTGGCCGGCCTTTAATATCGCAGACAGCGCTATTTCTATCGGCATGGCGATTTTTTTCTATTATATCGTTTTCAAAAGACCGGAAAAATATTACAACGATCATGATAAAACAGGAATATAATACAAAATGCATCCGGTTCTGGTCCACCTGGGAAAAATAACTATCTATACTTACGGTTTCTTTATTGCCGTTGGATTTATTGTCGGTATTCTACTGGCAAAACGGGAAGCCAGCCGGCTTGGGACCGATCCCGATTTAATCATGGATCTTTCTTTCTATATTATTATTTCCGCTATTATCGGATCACGATTATTTTATGTGCTGACCGCCCCCGAAACTTTTATGGCCGACCCTTTGGAAATTTTCAAAATATGGAACGGAGGCCTGGTATTTTACGGCGGGTTTATTCTATCCCTGATAACGGCGATGATCTATGTTAACCGTAAACAGATGTTGATGTGGCAGACAGCGGATATTCTGGCGCCATCGATTGCCATCGGCCAGTTTCTTGGTCGGCTGGGTTGTTTCTCGGCAGGATGCTGTTACGGAAAAACGTGTGACCTTCCCTGGGCGATAACGTTTAGACATCCGGATACCCTGGCCCCGCTTGGCGTTCCGCTTCACCCCACCCAACTTTATCACGCCCTGGGAAATCTATTGGTCTTCGGAATCCTCTGGTCCTTTAGAAAACGAAAGAAATTTCACGGTCAGTTGTTTTGGATCTATGTCGTGATGTATGGGGCAATCCGGTCAATTCTTGAGATATTTCGGGGAGATTTTCGGGGACGGACTTTTTGTGACATGTTATCCATGTCACAGATTGTCGGCATCGCCATGGTAATTACAGGTATCGCTATGCTGGTCATACTGGGTAGAAAAAAGACGGTAGAAGCGGCTTGAAAATCGCTCAACTAGAGTGTCAATATGTCTGAAATCAATCACCAACAATTAGCAGAATACCTCGATCATTCAAAAGAAAATCAATTCCCTTCGACTTTCTTGATTTACGGCGAAGAATTTCTATATAAAGCCGCCTTAGATAAACTCCTAAATGCGCTCTTGCCGGAATCAAACAGAAACTTGAACTATGAGCCTTTGGATGGAGATAATGAAAATCTCCCGGAAGCCATAGAACGGGTCAACACCTATTCGCTCTTGACAGATAAAAAGGTTATCGTCCTTTGTGATTCGCGTATTTTTTATTCCCAGGGTGACAGCGATCAGCTTTATGATAAAGCAAAACGGGCGTTTGAAGAGAAGGACATGCAAAAGGCCGTAAAATATTTTATTAATTATCTCGCAGTTAAAAATTTAAACTTGGATGATGTCAGCAAAGAGAACAGGCGCCAAACGCTGAATTTCCATGAAAAAGGCATGAGTGAGAATGAATGGCTGGACAAGATGATTCGATATTGCATGGAAGAGGGGGCATCCGTATCTTCCGTTGAGAGCCATTCAAAACGTTTACAGAAGGCCATAGAAAAAGGGTTCCCAAAGGGAAATTATTTAATCATCACGGCTGATTTGGTGGACAAGAGACGTGCCCTTTACAAAACCATAAAAGAAAAAGGGATCATAGTTGACTGCGCCGTTCCCAAAGGACTTCGAAAGGCGGATCAGGATGCTCAAAATGTGGTGTTAAACAGAAGTTTAAAATCGGTTTTGTCAAAAAGTGGGAAAACCATGGGTTCAAATGCATATATGGCATTATGTGAAATGACCGGATTTGACCTCCGGACATTTACCGGCAATATTGAAAAGCTGGTCAGTTACGTGGGAGACCGCACGGAAATAACCGTGGAAGATGTTGAATTCGTATTAAAACGTACAAAAATTGATCCGATATTTGAATTAACCAATGCGATATCAGACCGAAATATCGAAAAAGCCCTTTTTTTTCTAGCGTCACTGATCTCCGCAGGTTTTCACCCGCTTCAAATTCTTGCGGCCATGGCGAATCAAATTCGAAAACTATTACTCTGCCGGTCATTAATCGACAATCGTATGGAAACGGTTTGGCACCGCGATGTTTCATATGGAAAGTTTAAGTCTCATATCATTCCCATAATCCTTGAACACGACAAAACGCTATTAGACCAATTAATCGATTGGGACGGCACGTTGAGACCACCGGATTCGTCTCAAGATAAGAAAAAAAAAGGTCGAAAACCCGTTAAGGCTATGAGCACTGATCTATTTATTGCAAAAAATCCAAATAATCCTTATCCGATATATAAGGTCATGCTCAAATCAAATCATTATACTATCGACGAGTTGATGTCCGCCATGGAACACCTCAATCAAGCTGACCGATATTTAAAAACATCCGCCCATAACCAAACACTTATTTTGGAAAAAACAATAATAAATATATGTTAGTGTCATTCTTGTTCCATCCGTGATGGGTTCTTACGCCCTCCGGTTTCTTCAAAGAGGTTACCATGACAAAGCAAAAGACTAAGATCATCTGCACTATCGGTCCTGCCAGTGAATCTGAGCAGGTTATTCGAGAGTTGATAATAAACGGCATGAATGTGGCGCGACTTAATTTTTCTCATGGAACGCACAACGCGCATGAAGAAAAAATCCAACTGATTAGAAAAATTTCAAACGAGTTAAACTGCCCGGTTGCCATTTTGCAGGACCTTTGCGGTCCGAAAATAAGAGTCGGCGAAGTCCCGGAACCCGGTATTGTGATGAAATCAGGACAACCTTTTATTTTGACAAGTGATGATGTCGTGGCTACGGAAGAAATCGTAAGCGTGTCTTATCGGAACCTCCCGCGGGAAGTAAAACCTGGTGACAGGATACTGCTGGCCGACGGAATGCTGGAACTGGTGGTAAATAATATTCATGAAAATAAAATTTATTGTACGGTAATTACGGGCGGCGTTCTTACTTCTCGAAAAGGCATCAATCTTCCTACATTGTCTATCCAAACGGAATCCGTTACTAAAAAGGATTTGGAAGACCTCGCGTTTGGCTTGAAACAAAATGTGGACTATATAGCGCTCTCTTTTGTCAGAAAGGCTGAAGATATATCCAATGTCAAGAAAATCATTAAGCAGAAAAATAAGAATACGCCGGTTATTGCCAAGATAGAAAAACATGAGGCATTAACCCATATCGATCAGATTATGGAAGTATCTGACGGGATCATGGTGGCCAGGGGTGATTTGGGCGTGGAGATTCCTCTAGAAAATGTTCCGGGCATTCAGAAAATGTTGATTGCCAAGGCTAATGTTATGGGAAGACCTGTCATTATTGCCACACAAATGCTTCGATCCATGGTGGATTCACCCAGACCCACTCGAGCTGAAGCAACAGATGTTGCCAATGCCGTGCTTGATGGTGCTGACGCCATTATGCTATCAGAAGAAACAGCCATGGGTGAATATCCGGTTGAAGCGGTTCAGTTTATGCGGCGGATCGCCTTACATACGGAAAAGGATTTTCCGTATGACAAGTATTTAAGACTCTTACCGAATCCCGAGGTTTCAGAATCCGTTGCTTATGCAGCATGCGTGCTTGCGGATCATCTGGATGCGGCGGCCATTATTGCTACAACGCAATCCGGATTTACCGCCAAACAAATATCAAAATTCAGACCAAAATCCAAGGTAATCGCCTTATCACCGGATCCGGAAACGGTTAGGCGGCTTTCCCTTTATTGGGGATGCATTCCGACGTTTCAAGAGAAAACAGACAATACGGATGAAATGATTGATAAGGCCGCCATTGCTGCGAGTGAAACCGGGTATGTTTCAAGAGGAGACAAAGTCGTTATCACCGCAGGACATCCGTTATGGGTTGCCGGCACTACCAATATGATTCAGGTTAAAACCATATAGACCCCCCAACTAAATTGGAAAAGAACCCTTTTTATCTTCTTGAAAATAGAACGGGCCTTTGATAAGCAACATCTCTGGTCAAAATGCGTATAGATGTTAATTATATGGATGAAGGAGGTATTATGGTCCAGGTTGGAGTGGTCGGTGCTACCGGTTATGCCGGTGCCGAACTCGTGCGGATTCTGTCCGGTCATCCGGAGGTAAACTTATCGCTTTTAACCTCCCGTCAGTACGCCGGTATGAGATTTGATAAAATCTACCCGGCTATGGCCGGAATGGTGGATTTGATGTGTGAAGAGATGTCGATTGATCGTGTGTGCGAAGCAGCAGATCTCATATTTGTCGCACTTCCCCATAAAATCTCCATGGAAATTGTTCCCCAATTGATTGAACGGGGGAAAAAGGTCGTCGATCTGTCTGCTGATTTTAGGTTTTCGAATGCATCCGATTACGAGGCGGTCTATCAACCACATACGGCCAAACATCTTTTGGGAAAAGCGGTTTACGGTCTTTGCGAGATCTATTTTGACAACATTCAGACGACCCAGCTTATCGGTAATCCCGGATGTTACCCAACGGGTGTGCTTTTGCCGCTGGTTCCGATGATTTTAAAAGATTTTCTGGAAAAGGATACGATCATAGCTGATTCAAAGTCCGGTGTAAGCGGCGCCGGTCGATCCCTTTCGTTAACGTCTCATTTTTGTGAGGTCAATGATTCGTTTAAGGCCTACAAAGTGGCTGAACATCGGCATGCACCGGAGATGGATGCAATATTGAGCCAAGAAGCCCGAACACCGATCCATATCACCTTTGTGCCGCATCTGATTCCGATGACCCGGGGAATGTTAACGACGATTTATGCAGAGCTGAACCAGAATATTGATGCCGATGATATACGGAACTGCTTTGCTGAATTTTATGCAACCTGTCCGTTTATTCGATTATGCGATGAAGACAGCTTGCCGGACACGTTACACGTCAGAGGCACCAATTTTTGCGATATAGGATTTCGGATTGACAGGCGGAATAATCGTTTGATTCTAATTTCAGCTATCGATAATCTGGGCAAAGGCGCGGCAGGTCAGGCTGTTCAATGCATGAATATCATGCTCGGAATGGATCAGACAGTGGGGTTGATGGGTATGCCATATCCGCTTTAGAGAAAAGGGCTTTTTGTCTTTAGACAATTAGATTTCTTGACAACAAAGTCGATATGGCACTACAAGAGGCTTGATTTTTTTATATGCCAACCAATACTTAACCGGACAGGTTGTAAAATGAGACCTTTGCAAAACGCCATCGAATTACCCATTTCGCTTCGTTTGGGACGAAAGCCGAAAGTTGAGATGATAATATAAAACGAAAGGAGTTTAAACATGTCTGCCAAGTTAATTAAAGGAACGGAAATCCGTGAAGAAATTTTAAACGAAATCATCGAAGAGGTGAAGCAGATTAAAGAAAAGTACGGCGTTGTTCCGGGGCTGGTTACCATTCTGGTTGGTGAAAATCCGGCGTCGATTTCTTATGTGACGCTGAAAATAAAAACGGCTCACCGGGTTGGTTTTAAAGAGGTTCAAGATAGTCAATCCCCTGACCTATCTGAAGAAGATCTCTTGGCCTTGATAGAAAAATATAATAATGACGACTCCATCAATGGAATCCTCGTGCAGTTGCCGCTTCCGAAGCATATTAATGAGAAAAAGATTTTAAATGCTATCGACCCGGATAAAGACGTGGATGGTTTCCATCCGGTAAACGTCGGGCGGCTGATGATCGGGGGCGATGAGGTAAGGTTTCCGCCGTGCACGCCTGCCGGTATTCAGGAAATGATTGTGAGGGCCGGTGTTGAAACGAGCGGCGCTGAAACTGTTGTTGTGGGACGATCCAACATCGTCGGCAAACCCATTGCCAATATGATGCTGCAGAAAGCGCGCGGAGCCAATTCAACTGTTACCGTGGTCCATACCCGGACCAGAGATATGGCTGAACATTGTAAACGGGCCGATATTTTAATTGTCGCCGCCGGTGTTCCGGACCTGGTCAAACCCGAATGGATTAAACCGGGAGCATGTGTCATTGACGTCGGCGTTAATCGGGTCGGTGAAAAAATTAGTGAAAAAACCGGTAAAAAAATTGCCATATTAAAAGGTGATGTTGATTTTGACAAGGCAAAAGAAATTGCCGGATCGATTACACCCGTGCCCGGTGGCGTCGGCCCCATGACCATAACCATGCTAATGAAAAATACCTTAAATTCACTAAAATTTAAGTTGGGTATCCGGTAAGAGACCATATTAAGTCAACCACCACCTGTTATGGGGGTAGTGGTTGACTCTCATACAGTATGTTGTATGAATGCTTGACATTTGTGTTTGTTTCATGATAAATTTTTTAAAATTTATCTTTCATTGGTTGATCCAAAAGACGGGTTATCCCAAAAAAATGCGAGGCCTTGACTGTTACCGAATGGTTAAAGTGTTATGAGCAAACGCAACAGACTCACCTTTTTATTTTTAGGCGATGCCGGATCACCGGTTAAACAGGTTTCCGTTTCGAAACGTTCTCTGGGCGCCCTCATTTTTTTTCTTTTTGTCTGCCTGATAGTCTCCGGGTTTGTTTTTTCTGATTATATTCGGTTTAAGACCGGTTTCATTAAAAACCGGGGGCTCGAGAAGACCGTTTCGCAACAAAACGAATCTATTGCGGATCAGCGGAAGCAGATAGAATATTTCGCTAAGGAAATCAATTCGTTAAAATCAAATCTCGTTGCGCTGAATGAATTTGAAAAAAAGATTAAAGTGGTTGCTAATATTGAGGAGGCGGAGAATCAAAAAATTCTTTTTGGCGTTGGGGGGTCAATTCCCGAAGATCTTGATCCGGAAATTGTTATTTCAAACAGCCATAACAATTTGCTGCGCGAAATGCACGGTCAGGTTGAGCAGCTTCAACTGGCGTCTATCTACCAGCGCAATTCGCTTGAAGAGTTGTTGAATTCGTTAAAAGATCGAGAAAACCTGCTGGCCTGTACACCTTCTATCCGGCCGACAACAGGTTGGATTTCTTCAGGATTCGGATATCGGAAAAGCCCGTTTACCGGCAAAAGGGAATTCCATAAAGGATTGGACATTGCAACAGGAAAAGGGACAAAAATTATTGCTACGGGCGACGGTGTTATCACTTTTACCGGTAAAAATGGCTTATTAGGTAAAATGATGATCATTGATCACGGTCATGGAATGGTTACCCGATACGCTCACATCGATCGGTTTGAAAAAAAGCAGGGTGAATTTGTCAAAAGAGGAGAAGCCATTGCATTGGTCGGAAACAGCGGTCGCAGCACGGGTTCTCATCTGCATTATGAAGTTCTTCTTAACGGTGTTCAGGTCAATCCGAATAAATATATCCTCAATTAGTAGCCGTCCGGCACCGATAACCCATCCTCCAGTCACAACGAGACCAAGGCCTCTTCGCGTTTTCTTAGATGGTAAGATCAAACCGCTCTGGACAAATACGATGATAATATTGTACAATTCCGTGTAAAGCATCCTGGCCCAGAGGACCAGGCTCTGGTTAGCCCTTGGAAAGGGCTTTTAGCGACAGCCGGTGTTGAAACAAAGAAGTCAGGCGTCAGAATAGAATGAAGTTGCTTCGCGTCTACACATTTTTTATTTTTCGGTTGAGCCGAAGGCGAAACCCTTATTCTGAATTCTGTCTCCTGAATTCTGTATGCTTGTCAACTCTTTTCACGGTATAGCCACCCGCTATGCGGGTGGTAGTTTATTCAGAAGGAGTTCGTAATATATGATAACCAATCTGTTAACAAAAATTTTCGGGAGCAAAAACGAGCGTGAATTAAAAAGGATGCAGCCGCTGATTCATCAGATCAATGAACTGGAGCCTGATATGCAGTCCATGAGTGATGAACAGCTAAAAGCCAAAACGCCTGTTTTTAAAGAGCGGATTGAAAACGGGGAACCACTCGATGAGTTGCTTCCCGAAGCATTTGCCGTGGTTCGGGAAGCCTCTGCACGGGCGCTGAAAATGCGTCATTTTGACGTTCAATTGATTGGCGGTATAGTTCTGCATAAAGGGCAAATCGCTGAAATGAAGACCGGAGAGGGAAAAACCCTGGTGGCGACACTACCGGCTTATCTGAATGGCTTGAACGGCAATGGTGTTCATATCATCACGGTTAACGATTATCTGGCCAAGCGGGACACAGAGTGGATGGGTCAAATTTACAATTTTTTGGGGCTCTCCATGGGTACCATTGTTCATGGAATGGATGATATTGAGCGAAAAGCGGCTTATAGCGCGGATATCACATACGGAACGAACAATGAATTCGGTTTTGACTATCTCAGAGACAACATGAAATTTGACCGTGAATCGATCGTTCAAGGCGGAAACAATTTTGCCATAGTGGATGAGGTCGACAGCATATTGGTTGACGAAGCCAGAACACCGTTAATCATATCCGGCCCCGCCGAGAAATCCACTAGTCTGTATTATCAGGTGAATAATATCATCCCCAAATTAGCCCGGGAAAAAGATTATACCATAGATGAAAAAGCCCGAAACGCCATGATGACGGATGAGGGAGTTGCCAAGGCTGAAGAATTGCTCCAGGTTGACAACCTCTATGATGCCAAGCATATCGAACTGTTGCACCATATAAACCAGGCGTTAAAGGCATATACCCTGTTCAAACGAGACGTGGACTATATTGTAAAGCAGGGTGAGGTGATTATCGTTGATGAGTTCACCGGGAGATTGATGCCGGGACGCCGTTACAGTGAGGGGCTGCACCAGGCGTTAGAGGCCAAAGAAAATGTTAAGATTGAAAATGAAAACCAGACATTGGCGACGATTACCTTTCAGAACTACTTTCGAATGTACAATAAGCTTGCCGGCATGACGGGAACTGCTGATACGGAAGCTGCCGAATTTAAAAAGATATACGACCTGGACGTAGTGATTATCCCAACGAACATGCCCATGATCCGGGACGATTCCCCCGATGTCATATATAAAACAAAGCGAGAAAAATATGAGGCGGCCCTCGATGAAATCGTTGAGTTACACCAAAAAGGACAGCCGGTATTAGTAGGGACCATCTCGATTGACGTGTCTGAAAGTCTGAGTAAGAAGTTAAGGAAAAGAGGGGTACCCCATTCGGTCTTAAATGCAAAAAACCATCAGAAAGAAGCTGAGATCGTTTCCATGGCCGGCCAGAAAGGCGCCGTCACAATTTCGACCAATATGGCCGGCAGGGGGACGGATATTGTTTTGGGTGAAGGTGTTATTGAACTTGGCGGGCTTCATATCCTTGGAACCGAAAGACATGAAAGCCGGAGAATCGATAATCAGCTTAGAGGGCGATGCGGGAGACAGGGCGACCCTGGTTCGTCTCGTTTCTATATGGCTTTAGAGGACGATTTGTTAAGGATATTCGGTGGTGAGCGTATTACAGGAATTATGGAACGGTTGGGAATGGAAGAAGGGGAACCGATCCAGCATAACCTCATCAGCCGTGCCATTGAAAATGCACAGGCAAAAGTTGAGGCACATAATTTTGACATCCGAAAGCAACTTATCGAATATGATGATGTCATGAACCAACAGCGTGAAGTCATCTACCGGCAACGGCGAGAAGCGCTGGCAGGAACGGATTTAAAGTCAACCATCGAAGACATAATATTTGAGCTGGCTCAAGAAATTTCGGCAATTTACAGTGATGGGAGGGCGATTGCGCAGGAATGGGATTGGGAAGGTGTAGATCAAGCGGTTTTTAAACATTTTAATTGTCACTTTAACGCCTTAAATGAAGAAACATTAGACGGATTAACCCCCGATGGGCTGACCCAATCGATTCATGACCAGGCAATGGCATACTATAAAGATAAAGAATCATCCATTGGAACCGCAGATTTCAGAAATTTAGAACGTCTGGTGATGCTGCAAACCGTTGACAGCCTGTGGAAGGACCACCTGCTCAGCATGGACCATTTAAAAGAGGGGATCGGCCTGAGAGGGTATGCGCAACAAAATCCATTACTGGTATATAAAAAAGAGGGTTTCGATCTGTTTCAAGACATGATTAATCGGGTTAAAAAAGACACTATTGGTATCTTGTTCAGAATTCAGATTGCAAAACCTGAAGAAATCGACGTCTTTAAACAATCCCAGAAACAGGACATGGTATATTCCGGGAGCGGTGATGCTTCAGAAAATAAAAAAACACCGGTCAAACGGGTAGATAAAAAAATTGGGCGAAACGCTCCCTGTCCCTGTGGGAGCGGCAAAAAATATAAAAAATGTTGCGGACAATAGGCCGCCACCAATATATTTTAGGATCATCTCCCGATTAGTTGGTGTTAATTAAGGCAAAATAAGTGGGTTATCTCCAATTGAGCAGGTGTGATCCCAAAGGGTACAAGGGGTCAAGGGTTCAAGGGTTCAAGTGACACGAAGTGCGGTTTTTCAAGCCGTTAGGCGCAACAATCAGCGATCAATGCTAAAGAATTACAAAGATTTGAAAGTCTGGCTAAGAAAAAATAAGATAGCGATTTTCGTCGTTTTAATCACCGGCATCATATGCGGAATTTCGATCGGCGGAATATTTGCTTTTTTTCATGACCTTCCGGAAATTCTTTCCCTCGAAACATACCGGCCTTCGGCGGTGACCCGAATATATTCGGCGGACGACGTCCTTCTATCGGAGCTTTACAGAGAAAAAAGAGAGCCCGTACCCATAGGTATTATTCCCCATGATTTAATATCGGCAATAGTGGCAACCGAAGATAAAAACTTTTACCGTCATTCCGGAATCGATTTAAAAGGAATTTTAAGGGCCGTTATCAAAGACATTGTAGCAGGGGAATTCGTCGAAGGGGCCAGCACAATTACCCAACAACTGGCAAAGACACTATTTTTAAGCCCCAGAAAGACCCTGCTTAGAAAAATAAAAGAGGCGTTTTTGGCATTTCAACTGGAACGTCGTTACACAAAGAATGAAATTCTGGAACTCTACCTCAACCAGGTCTATTTTGGCAGTGGTGCATACGGCGTAGAATCTGCCGCCCGAACCTTTTTCGACAAATCCGTAAAAAATCTAACGCTGGCTGAAAGCGCCCTGATTGCCGGAATGCCGAAAGCGCCATCACGATATTCACCGCTGGTGAATCAGGATTTAGCAATCAAACGCCGCAATACCGTCTTAAAGCAAATGAATAAAACCGGCATTATCGATGAACGCCTTTATCATGATGCATCAACCGAGCCGCTTCTTCTTGAAAGCAAAAGAACGTTACTGATAAAAGCCCCTTATTTTATCCAATATATCAAACGATTCCTTGAGGATGCGCTTGGCTCCGCCATGCTGTATAAGGGGGGGCTGACGGTACACACATCACTCTCTTACGAGATGCAGAAAGTAGCCGAAGCAGCGGTGAAAAACGGCCTGTCCGCTTTAGAAAACAGAATGAAACAGCACCACATACCTTCTCCGGATCCCCAATGCGCCCTGATTTGCTTAGATGTCAGATCCGGAAAAATTCTGGCCATGGTCGGCGGCAAGGATTTTAATAAAAGCGCTTTCAATCGGAGCACAGAGGCAAAACGACAACCCGGCTCCGCGTTCAAACCGATTGTTTATGCACTGGCCATTGAGCAGGGATTTTCCCAAAACCATAAGATACTGGATGCCCCTATTGTTTTTAAAAACCAGGATCAAGGGAAAGATTGGGAGCCGGAAAATTTCTCAAAAAGTTATCTCGGAGAAATCACATTAAGAAAGGCCCTCACGCTTTCTCAAAATATTCCTGCCGTAAGACTGATAGAGATGATCGGACCGTCTTCTGTTGTCCGGTTCAGCCATCGCCTCGGCATTGGCGCCGACTTATCTCCCAATTTATCGCTGGCGCTGGGGACTTCGGAGGTCTCACTAATTGATTTAACTGCCGCTTATGCGGTTTTTGCAAACAGAGGTGAAAGAATTGAACCATACGGCATATTGAAGGTTGTCGATCAAACCGGCCGGACAATCTGGCGGGCAAAGCCTCAAAAACAGATTGCCATGTCAAGGGCCGGGGCGGCGATTACAACCAACATGCTTCAAGGGGTCGTGAATGAAGGAACCGGAAAAAGCGCGCGGAAGCTTAAACGTCCGCTGGCCGGTAAAACCGGCACGACAAATCAATATAAAGACGCCCTGTTTATCGGATTTTCACCGTCAATTGCCGCGGGGGTCTGGGTTGGACAAGACCGGCATGTGACTATCGGAAACAGAGAGACCGGAGCCAGAGCCGCACTTCCCATATGGATCGATTTTATGGAGGCCTCTCTTTCAAAAAAGGCCTTCGAATATTTTGACATTCCCGATAACGTGGTTCAGATGTTCATGGACCCATCTACGGGATTCATTTCATCTGACGAGGTCCCGGGAGGCATAGGCGCCATGTTCAGGAGCGAAGCGACTTCCACAAATATTCAATTTGGTTCCGGCTTGCCCGGGTTAGGATTACGGAATTGATTGTTATTGGACTCAATCCAGGGCAAACCCATTTGGTTTCGGTGCAGCGTAGCGACGGCGTGTTTCTCTTGGAAACCGACTGACTGTTTGAAGGGCTTTAGCACGCGTTAGTCCGAGCCGAATGAAATTATGACTTAAAAAATCAATGGGATAATTTAGCGACGAATGGTTCTTAATAACGCTGGCGCGGCTCGGGCTTACGGGTGCTTAAGCACCAGTTTCAGTCGGTTGGAAAGAGATACTCGCCGTCGTGAAGCGTTCTCCCTGTCTGGGGAGTCAAATTCGTTTGCCCTGGGACTCAATCAGCTGTTTGTTGACTTTTACGCCACTTTAACCTATAATTTTTTCCAAAAACTCGAAATTGGTGATTAACCGCCTATGCCTCCCTTTTTTAAAAAAATATTCAAATTTCGTCCGATTTTCATTGCCATACTGATCATTCTCCTGGGAATCATTTCCTACTTTAAGGGAATACCGTTTTTCGAGGTAATGGAACTCAAAACCATTGACTTAAGATTTGAAGCCAGGGGTAAAAAAGCACCGGGTTCAAGTGTCGTTATAGCGGTTATTGATGAAAAAAGCCTTGCGCGGGAAGGCAAATGGATGTGGCCCCGCTCAAAATTCGCTGACCTGATCAACAAGCTTTCAAGCGCCGGCGCAGCGGTAATTACTTTTGACATTGGATTTTGGGAGGCGGATGAACGGAGAACGGTAACCGCCATTGAGAATATAGAAGATACGCTGAAAAGATTAAATAAAACCGATAAAACGATCGAAAAATACATTGAAAAACTAAAATTTCAAGTTGATTATGATATGCAACTGGCTGATGCGATACGTCATTCAAAGGCAAAAATCATACTGGGATATTTTTTTCAAGATTATGAAAATGTAGGGCATCAAACCGAAGAAGAAATAGTGATGCATGAAGAAAATGTCCAGGGATCACTTTATAAGTTTGAAAATTATACCTCCGAAGCCGCCCTGAACGCCCCA
>JAUXEW010000212.1 GCA_030620375.1 Desulfobacteraceae bacterium
GTTTACGGTATGCTCAACGTCGGGAGGCATTACGCGACGGCCTATCATCCCTGGGCAAAGCCAATCGAACGGGCCTTTAGAAACGTAGTGCAGAGTTTTTCTCGTCAACTTCCGGGATGGTGCGGATCAGGGCATGAACAGCGGCCTGAAAAGCTCAACTTCGAAATCAAACGCGGCACGCTTCTGACCATCGATGAATTATGCGAATCCTTTTATAATTGGGTTACGAACAAATATCACAAAACCCCTCATCGCGGTCACGGAATGGCCAATATGACCCCGGACCAGGTCTTTACTTCACTTCTGCCAAGTCCCCAGTCAGTGGAACCCAAACTCCTTGATTTTGCATTGATGAAAAAAGAACGGGTTAAAATTTATAACTGGGGCTTTACTCTGAACGGCAGGGAATTTGAACTGGATCTTCCTGTAAATCTTCACGGCGGTTATATCGCTAATAAATTAATCGGAGGGTTCAGCCAGGTTTTATTTAATTACGATTATAAAACCGTTCGCGTTTATCAAGAAGGGAAATATATTTGTGACGCAAAACCGCTGAACCGAGCCTCTTTTATAACCCCTGATGATCCGGCAATGGTAAACAAACTTAAACTCCAAGCATATCAAAGACAGGTATCAACGGGCATCATAAATGAAATTCACACCATAGCCACCGCCACGATCCCTGCCGACCCCCTTTTAAGAATTACACATGGCGATGAGAAAGAGTCCTTGCCTGATTCGATCGGAGACCCTTATCCATCCGGATACGGCGATGAAGAAGATTGCATTATCCCGATAAACGAGGATGAACGATATAAACTTATCCTCGGAAAACTTGCCAAAGAAAAGGATCTGAACAAGGAAGATCAGGAGTTTAAAGCCGAATACGAGACCACTAAAGATTATAAGGACCGCCAAAAACTTTATGATAGCCAGTTTGAATTCTTAAAATACGAATACCAGAAAAAAGGAGCCTGTGTATGAACAAGTCTTTTATCCGGACAGACAATTATTATCGAATGGAAAAGGCTGTCGAATCCTTGATAAATCGTGATCCGAGCCTTCCGGGTTTGGGGTTGATTATCGGGAAACCGGGATATGGTAAAAGTTCGAATGTTGAGCATTACTACAGTGTCGCGGACATTTTTTATATTGTCACTGAAAGCCTCTGGGGGCCCAGGCGGATTCTTGAAGAAGCCTGCGATGTGTTGAACCTGGGTGATTCCGAATACCGTCTGGACCGGCTGTCCGACCAGGTATGCGAGGGGCTTAAAAGATGGAGAAAGCCGCTTTTCATCGATGAGGCCGACTATCTTCTTAAAAATGGTATCATGCTGGATGTCGTGAGGGATATTCATGAAAAAACCAAAGTGCCCATTATACTGATCGGCATGGAAAAATTATATCGGAATCTTCAAAAACACGACCAGTTTTTTTCAAGAATTTTACCGGCCGCTATTGTGGAATTTCAGCCGGTAACGCCACATGAGATAGTACTTATTACTTCCGAATGGACCGGCCTTTCAATTGATATGGAGGCCGCACATTCGTTTTGTCAATATGTTGAAGGCGATTATCGATATATTGTCGGGTATCTGCTTTCATTTGAACAAGCCTGTAAAGCCAACAAAACCGATAAGATAACCATTAAGATGGTTGAATCGGTTGTGAACCGTATGGCCGGAAAAACAAAGAAGCTGCCGGGTTTAAAGGACACAAAGACGATAACTTTTAAAGGGAAAGACAGGGTATGAGGAAAAAGAACAGCACTCAGTCTTTAGTCCGAAATCTTCTCAAGGCCCATGATGGAGCCCTCAGGAAAAAAAATATTCGGGACATGATCGGGCTTTCCGGAGACAGAGGTTACGGCCGGGTCAATATAGCTGTTTGCAGCCTGGTCAAGGCCGGTGAAATAGTAAAAACCGGATATGGAAGGTATCGATGGAATCAAGATGTACCGGAATCAAAATACTGTAAAAAGCAGACCGTCAGCTGGCGTTTCATGTGGATTCGAACTAAGAAAAACGATCCATTCACGGCAAGAAAAGTTCATGAAATGACGGGTATCGGTCTCTATACCGTTACCAGGTACATCGCCTTTTTACTCAGAACGGGCCATGTTGAAAAGGTTGGCACCGAAAAGGCTTTTAAGACGAATGCTCCCCTTTATTTAATTATGCCCGATAAAATGAATGCTGATGTGCCTGTCATGCGAAAACGGCGTAAAACACGGGATCTTGATGAAAAAATGGGAGAAGCAAGGTCGCTGGCAGCCTCATTTTTCACAACATCGGACTTAAAAATTTCAACGATTCAAAGCCTTATCGAGACAACAAAAAAACTTAATCAGATCCTGGATGAATGCCGCCGAATCGCACTTAGTTTGAGAAAAAACGAAGGAGATTAGCCCATGAGCCAGGCAAAAGAAAGAGTACAGCAAAGCCGAAAATCTGACATGAGAAGAAAAGATCTGGCGATAATCCACATCGCCAAGAAACAACTTTGCATGGATGACGGCACTTACCGGAAAATGCTTTTAAATGTTGCCGGGGCCAGCAGCGCGGCGGATCTGGATGGTCTCGGTCGATCAGCGGTTATCGCTCATTTAAAATCATGTGGATTTAAGCCGGTTCATAAAACCGCTAAGGGATCAGGGATGCACCGGACCCCCCCCAAACATAAAGCAGCATTGCTTTATAAAATTGAAGCAATATTAGCCGAGTTAAAACTTCCCTGGGGCTATGTTGATGGAATGTCTAAAAAAATGTTTCAAATCGATAAAGCAAGATGGCTGGACACCAATCAACTTCATAAAGTGATGGTGGCTCTCCTATATCACCAAAAACGAAGGAGGTGAAACGATGAATATAAATGTTGCGGATTTGTCAACTAAGGCAAAGAAATTATTTGATTTGCTATCAGTTCAGGAAAGAGAAACCATACAAAAAGACTACCCCTTTAGGCTTGACCGGAATAACGCTATCAGAAAAATTAGATCTCGTGGTGTTGATCACGCCATTTTATGTGAAATTACAGGTTTAGCCATAGTAACAATAAAACGTATAAACAGCACAGAGCCCAAAGGGAAAAGGCTAAATATGGCTCAAGTATATGAAAAGATTAAAGAAATAAAACGAATAATTGTTTCTATAGAACGCGATCTTGAAAAAAATAAAAAAACGTAAAGGGGGCAAACATGGAAAAAAAAGTTTTTACGTGTGAATCATGTGACGATTTAATGGGATTTGCCGCTAAGGTGGATGCGTTAGGCACTGCTGTAAACTATCTCTCACATCATGATAGCGAATTTTTTGGCGTAAAAGGAGAGGGTCTGGGCGATATAATATCAGATTACGGCAAAGCCATAAACGAGGTGCTGGATGGCCTTTATCATACCATTGAAAAGGTTTTTCAACATGGGGACACTTCTCTTATTTCGGAATTAAATACTACTAAAAGGAAAATTAATGAAGGCTTTATGGGTCTTCACGGAAATTTGGGGTTGATAAAAGAAGCCATTGAAAAAGCGGATCAATTTCTCAACGATGATTTACAGCAAATAGTAAGCATAAAGAAGGAGTTTCAAAAAACCGGAGAAGCTATCTCTAAGCAATTAATGGGAAACCCGGAAGGAAAAGGAGCCTCTGCTACACCTGCAAGCGAAGCAAAGGCTCCCGACACGGATCATTAAAAGATCCAATATCAAATTTATTTTTACACAATATTAAATAAAAGTCAAACTATAGGAGATTCGAAAATGGAAGAGCATGAAATTATTATCGGAGCCAGGGTTACCCCGGAAGTTAAGGAAACTGTGGAAGCTATTTTGATTGTCGCCAAAATGATGGGAGTCGATGAGGCCGATTTAATTAAATACGGCCAGTTTGATTTCGGTGATTATATGCAGGATGATAGCGATCTGGCTAAAATCAAAAGGCTTTTACCAACCTAATAGGAAAGGAGCAAAATCATGGGAATAGATGTAGATAAGGTTGCCGCGGAAGTCATAGGCACTACCGCCGGTGCATCGGTAAAGGCCCAGTTTAAGCTTGATACTGTAAAGTATTCGTGGGTCAAGGACTACATTCGGGAAATGGAGGCCAGACACAAAATCTTGCAGTGCCAGGACGAAATTAATAAAACCAATAAATTACCGGCCCATAAAGGTGAACTGCGTGAACTGTTTGAGAACAGTATCCGATCAATTAACCAAACAAAAAAGAACCAATTAATTGAACATCTCAGGAACGTTCAGGATAAAGGCGACGCTCTGATTAATGAGTATATGATTAATGAGAGAAAGTATGGGGGGACACTATTTAACCCTACCCTTATTAATCTGAATCCATCGGATATTGATGAAATATTCTCTGAGTTGCAGGAAGGCGTTTCTCAAAAGGAAAAAGAGAAGACTATAAACAGTCTTCGAAACGAGATCACCGAGATTGAAAAAATGATAGCCGATAAATTGAGCCCGCGCGAAAGATGGTATTACAGAGATAACGGTTTGCCGGAGCCTTACCCTGGAGGGTGCAGATGGACGGCTTTTGTCGGTGTGTGGGAAAAGGTTTCTGCAAAGTTCAAAAGTCCCGTTGATATTGAAGGATGTGCGCTAACCACAAAGGATCAGTTCCGGGCACATTATCTGCTTGGGCTTGAGAATATCCCGAAGCGACCGCCACTGAGAGAACCAATGTTATATTAGTGTTGGCGGGGACCTCAAAAAGGGTTACGGGTCCCTGGTGCCTAATTCCCGCCACCGGCTTTCTCGGGTTGGGCCGGACGTTATATGATTAGGCACCTAAACCCGTTGACCATAGTAATGAACGAAATAGAAGAGATCCTAAACAGTGATGAATATTTTTATTGTAATAAGGCTCATTGCCAATTGCGGTTAGAGGTATGCATTGAAAGGCAAAGAAAAAATAAAAAGCGATCTTCTTTCGGAGACGATCCTTTCCCGATTTGCATCGGATGTCACCAGGGGGAACGTAATCAACAAACTCAATTCAAAAAAAGCGA
>JAUXEW010000312.1 GCA_030620375.1 Desulfobacteraceae bacterium
CCCTCACTTATCGGCAATCTCAGAGTTGTGGCTACTTGCATGATACTTGATTTCAATACCACTGTACAATTCATTAAATAGCGTTTTATCTATCGTTGCCTCCAACAAGGCTAAAATATTCACATACCATTCGGTTGGACAGGAAGTCAAATATTTTGTAATTCCCTGCAATGATAGATAAAATGTTGAACTGAACCAGCGTTTCATGTCTATGGGGATTGTATAGGTGGGGAGAGCCCAATTTTATGAAGAGGGGGCATTTTTGCACATAAAATTAGACGCTGGTAAAAAAAGTATGGCATCATCCGAGTGATATTATTTTAAAAATAAATAGATCTGCTTGATCTTCGTGTTTTTTACTCGAAGACAGATGAATACGGGCGCACGGGTACTGTGTCGCTCATGGAGCGATTTTCAACCCGGTTTTTTATCAAAGTGATTACTGCTACGAAGAATTCCAATACTGATTTGGAAGCCTTTTAATGACGCCCATTTTACCTTTCTTACATTCAGGACAGCAGGTAATATCTTCGCCTGTCAGCCGAAAAAGCATTTCGATAACCGTCTCATTCTGTTTTTCCGGCAGTTCTGCATCAGAACCCATTAATCTTCTAATGAGTTGGACTGCCTGATTCTTATTATTGTTGGATAAAAACCCAAAATATCGGATTTTCATAAACCTCTCCGGGAGAACATGAAGTAAAAAGCGCCGGATAAATTCTTCGGCAGTCAGAGACATTTCTTTTAATTCGTTATTGTCCGTCCGGTCTCTATAGGTAAAGACGACCTTCCCATTATCAATGGATTTGATCCGATGGTTTGATATGGCGATGCGGTGGGTATACCGGCCGAGGTATTCAAGCACCTGCAAAGGTCCGGCAAAGGAACGTTTGGCATATGTAATCCATTTGGCTTTGGAAACGGATTGAATCAGAAGATCGAATTTTTCCCGGGATTCATACCGGGCCGTATTGCCGGGGAAGATCAGCTCATTTTTATGATAAGCAGTTTTTATAAGGGAGAGATACCGTTTTTTAAATTCTTTGGCCAATGATTTAACCCGGAATAAGAACGAATCCTTTGCGGGTATCCATCGGTCTTTTGTAAAGGAAAGAGCACCTCCCGGAATCAGGCAATGCAGATGAAAATGATCCATTAGCGTTTGTGACCAGGTGTGCAAAACCAGAATGAATCCGAGTTGGCCCTCAAGACGCCATTGCGGATCTTTAGCAAAAGCCTGTAGCGTCTGATTCACAGCCGCAAACAAAATGCCGAGGGCCACTTTCTTATTACACAGTATCATCGGGTTCAGATCATGCGGCAGAGTAAATACAAGATGAAAATATCCGCAGGGCAACAGTTCTGCTTTTCGGTCATCGAGCCATTTTTCTTTGACCAATGTTTGACATTTTGGGCAATGCCTGTCTCTGCAGGAGTTATACGAGATACGCTCAAATCCACAAAGGTTGCATTGTTCAATATGCCCCCCGAGTACCGCGCTTCGGCAGGTCACGATATGTCGCATCACTTTGAGTTGTGCGCTGGATAATCTGCTTTTCTTGCGGAAGCGTTCACCGTAAAGACGAAACACATCTGCCACTTCAAGTTTTGCATTACTGTTTGAGGATGGTGCTTTATCGGGTTTCATCATTGTCCCCCTTTTCTTCGAAAAGATGATCAAGGGGACTTTTGAGTTGAGTGATGCGTTCCGGCACGAGGTGGAGATATATGATGGTGGTTTTTATGGAGGTATGCCCCAGGAGCCGTTTGATGGTATAGATATCTGTTCCATGGGACAGCAGGTGGGTTGCAAATGCGTGCCTCAGCGAATGAATACCCCGGCCTCTGGTGATACCGGCTTTTTTTTTGCCGTGTTAAAAATTTGAAGCGCCGATGTCGGACCGATATGTTTTTTCCGGTTTTGCCCGGCAAACAACCATTCTCCGGGTTGGTATTTTTTCCAGTATGCCCGGAGTTCCGGAAGCAGGCTTCGGGAAAGGACGGTGTAACGGTCTTTTTTCCCTTTACCTTGTTCGACCCTGATCATCATTCTTGAAGGATCGCTTTCTATGTGTTTCGGTCTTAGGCTAATGGCCTCGCTAATCCTGAGCCCGGCGCTGTAAACGGTTTTTAGAAAAACCCTGTGCTTCAGATTGGTCGTTACATCAAACAGTCGCATTACCTCTTCCTCACTTAAGGTGCTTGGAAGTTTCTTAATCCTCGGCCTTGGCGGAATTTTAAACCGGGTTTCATCCCATTTTAAAACGTTTTTGAAAAAACAGGATAGCCCGCAAAGATGGTTGTTGACGGTTCCCCAAGCGAGCTTCTTCCCTTCTATGAGATACAGAAGGTATTCCTGAATTTGCTCTTCTGAAAGAGAGTCAGGGGCTTGGTTGAAAAATCGGGTTAATCCTTTAAGCACGAGAATGTAATTCTTTTGGGTGTGCCGGGAAAAACGATGAAGCGTCATGTAATTGAGAAATTGTGTTCTTAGATCCATACTCATAATTAATACCTCCTTAAAAAAAGATTATAAGAAATGAAATTAAGCCTGTTGAGGAGGCATTGTAAACGATATGGCTTTATTATGAAAAGGCTATTTGGGGGTCAATCAATTAAGATGGGAGAAGGGGGGATACGACTTCCGCGGAGCGGTTCAGTTCCAGATGTATTCTGCTCTTTTTTGAAAAAGAGCCATATGGTCATTTCAGAAAATTAGCGAGATCCTAACCTGCGAGCACTATCGACGCCTGTACGACGTTTTTAATTTTTCAATCAACCACAACATACAGCGTTTCG
>JAUXEW010000085.1 GCA_030620375.1 Desulfobacteraceae bacterium
GTTTATAAATATTTGAGAGGTGTATTTCGATTACCGGCATGTTCAGCAGTAAAATGGCGTCTCTAATGCCGATGCTGGTATGGGTTTATGCGGCAGGGTTGATTATTAGACCGTTATACGCCTCCACAGCCTCCTGGATTTTAATGATAATGTCTCCCTCGCTATTCGATTGAAAGGTATCCACTTCAAGTCCAAGGGTTTTCCCGAGTTCTTTGAGTTTTAAATCAATCTCCGCAAGTGTCATGGTCCCGTATAATTCCGGTTCTCTTTTTCCCAGCATATTCAAATTTGGCCCATGAACAACGAGTACGTTGAATGTTTTGTCAGATTTCCCCATTTTTTATACCTCGCCTGTTTTTTTCTGATCTACCTGATTTTGTTGCGCAAATTGTCTATGGTGTCCTTGTAATCCGGGCTCTCGAAGATCGCTGATCCGGCAACAAAGACATCTGCTCCGGCTAAAGAGACCTCTTCTATAGTTGATGCGTTTATACCACCGTCCACTTCAATAAGAACGGACTGCTCCCTGTCGTCGATCATTTTCTTTAATGCTTTAATTCTACCAATACTATTGGGGATAAATGCCTGTCCGCCAAATCCCGGGTTGACACTCATGATCAACACATAGTCAACATACTCTAACACCCAATCTAATTCAGAAAGCGGTGTTGAAGGGTTTAATGCGACACCGGGCTTAACTCCCCATTCTCGAATCATCCGGACAGTACGGTTTAGATGAATACACGCCTCAACTTGGACGGAGATCGATGACGCCCCGGCTTTAGCAAAATCAGGGATGTACTGGTCCGGATTTTCAATCATCAGATGGACATCGATAGGCAAATCCGTTACACTTCTTGCCGCTTTAACGATAATCGGCCCAATGGTAATGTTGGGAACAAAATGGCCGTCCATAACATCGGCATGGATCCAGTCCGCTCCAGCGTTTTCTACAGTTCTTATTTCATCTCCAAGCCTTGAAAAGTCGGCAGATAGTATCGAGGGCGCAATCAGTTTCATTGTGTTTTCTCCTGTGGTTGCACGTAGTGAAGCTTTTCAGCGCTAAATTTTTGCCTTCCTTGAACTTGTACAAAATTAAGCATTTTTTAAAGGCCTCTAATCATAAACTTTTGCCTTAATCAGTTCATCATTTTTATAGAGAAACAGGGTGGTGTCCTGTTGGTCGGGGATTAAGCACCAAATTTCTTCTCCCGGCCTTAAAAAACCATTAAACACATCCATTGAAATGCCGTAACTGTTTAACCGGACGCGTATGTGTGTATTTAAAAATCCTATGTCTGCATTGTATTTAAAAAGGCCGAATCCTTTTGGTTTAACCCAGTCCGGCTGATCCCCTTTGTTGTTCACCTTGTTTATAATCAGGTTTACTCTGCTTCCTTCGGTTACCTGATGACCGAACAATGGTTCCTGGCCGATAATTGTGTTTTCAGGCATATCCCGGCTTGCAAGTGTTCTTATCTTTCCAATGATAAGGTTGTGTTTTTCAATTGCCAGCATAGCCTCGTCAAGGGAATTTCCCTTTAAATCCGGCATCTGACAGGTTTTTGGTCGAGCGCCGGAACTCACCAGCACATCTACACGGCCGTCACGCTTTATTCGGATTCCCGGATAAGGAACATGGGTAATAATGTGTTCTTTTTCCACGTATTTTATGTAAGTATACGAAATTTTTCCCAAGTACAAGTCGTTTTCTTCCAGGATAATTCGAGCTTGCGGAAGGGAAATTCCGCTCAAATTCGGCATTACAACGGTTTTAGTGCCTTTTGACAGGATGACCCTGATGTCGCGCCCTTTCTTTAATTCAGTGCCGGGATCGGGTTCCTGAAAAATGATGTAATGCTTGGGAATATCAGAGCTGTATTCAGATCCTTTTACTTTGGTGTTTAATCCCAAACCGGTTAATAATTCGAGCGCATAAACAATTTCTTTTCCCTCAAGCGCCGGAACGACAACGGTGTCTTCGCTTTTAATAATCCGGGTTAATGTAAAATAAGCGCTGCCCAAAACAACCATTATAAAACCCAGCAATAATATGACTATTTTTAATATTCTCGTAATCACTTTGTCCGTTTAAGCAATACTGAAAAAAAACCGTCCATATGGTGCAGATGCGGATAGGTTTTTAAATATCCTTTTTCATTCATTAAAGATCGTGCCAATGGGGTCAGGTCGTCTACGTGTTGCTCAATAACAAATTCTTCGTGGTTTTTCAAAAAACGGTTCACCACTTCCTCGTTTTCCTCGGGTTCCATGCTGCACACGGCATAGACCAGCACCCCGGAAGGCTTAACCAGATTGGCCAGATTGCTTAGCAATTGAATTTGTGTTTCTCTTGATGTAACCAGCCTGTCAGGGAGCATGGTCCATTTGGTGTCCGGATTTCTTCTGAGCACCCCCAGCCCGGAACAGGGGGCATCCAGCAATATCCTGTCGAACATGGGAAAAGCTTTTTGAGGGCAGGGGAGACGTAAGTCATATTTTTTCGGCGAAACAATTGATATCCCCAGGCGCGTCATTTCAGAACTTAATTTTGACAGCCTGTTCTCGTCTTTATCCAGGGCAATGATGTTGCCGGTATTTTTCATTAGTTGTGCCATATGCCCGGTTTTGCCCCCACGTCCGGCGCAAGCATCCAAAACCGTTTCATTCGGCTGGGGGTTTAAAATGTGCGTGACCAGTTGGGCGGCCTCGTCCTGGACTTGGAACCATCCGTTCTTAAATGCCGTTAATTCGGAAATGGAGATTTTAGGAGAAATAAAACAGATTCCATCGGGTGCGTATTTTGTATAATGAATTGATTTGACGTCTTTTGACAGGCTTGCCAAAAGCTTCTTTTTTGTTGTTTTCAACGTATTGGTTCGCAATGTGATCGGGGGAATATCGTTGATGGCGTCACAGAGCGTCCCGGTTTCTATGGTTCCGAATCGATCCAGCCATCTTATAATCAGCCATTTGGGAAATGATTTTGTTACGGCCAGGCCATTAACAGGATCATCAATAACACTCGGAAAAGTGATATGGTGAACCCCTTTGACAGTATTTCTTAAAACCGCGTTGACATACCGAACTACCCATGGCGCGGCGAACCGCTTTGCCAAATCAACCGAGGTATTCACCGCCGCGGAAACCGGAATTCTGTCCAGGTATATAATCTGAAAAATACCGAGCCGTAATATATTTAGAACAGTTGAGTTGATCCTGTTTAATTTTGTCCTGGAATATTGAGCGATAATCCAATCCAGCCGCCCCTTCCATCTTAGAACACCGTAAACCAAGGCATACAACAAGGATTTTTCTCGTTTCAGGGTCTCCGGGTGTTTATCCATAATATCATCTAAAATGGAATCCAGTGTTTTATGACCTTTATCAAGGGTGTTTAAAATTTGTAGTGCGGTTTTTCGGGCGTTTAAAGGCAATGGGCTTAACCTCTTCGACTTTCGCTCAATTAGGGTGTTATTTTCTTAATGAACAGCTCATTGGCTTATCAGCTCAATATTGTTCCGGGAGGTAAGCGATACCCACGAAGAAAATTCTTGATCAGCAAGCGTTTTCCTGAAGCTTCCTGAATTTCCAGAACCAAAAGCGCCCCTTCACGCGTAGCCACGCGCAACTCATCCGGAAATCCTTTGATTACCGTTCCCGGGGGGGCTTTAATTTGGGTATCGACCGGCCTTACTGAAAAAATTTTGAGCCGTTTGGTATCATGAAAGGTGTAGGCACCGGGCCAGGGCGTCATGCCGCGGATAAATCCATCAAGTTCCCGGGCCGACTTTTTCCAGTTGATGTGCCCGTCTTTTTTTGTTAGCAGCGGTGCATAGGTGGTCTGGGAATGATCCTGAGGGATCGGGCGAATATCGCCGTTAGCGGTTTTAATCAGGGTCGTTATGAGCAGTTTCGATCCCATTTCCGACAACCGGTCATGGAGGGTAGCGGACGTGTCATCCGGTGTGATGGCGGTTTTTTCGGTTAGGAGGATATCTCCTGTATCCAGACCGGCATCCATCAGCATGGTGGTAACCCCCGTATCAGCTTCTCCATTGATGATAGCCCATTGTATCGGGGCCGGTCCGCGGTATTTAGGAAGCAGCGACGCATGAACATTTATGGCCCCGTATTTCGGGATTTCCAAAATATCATTGGGAAGAATATGGCCAAACGCCACGACAACTAAAAAATCCGGTTTGTACCGTTTTAATTGGCGAATAAACTTTTCGGCCCTTACAGCGTCAGGCTGAACCACGGTATACCCCAACGCGACGGCAGCTTCCTTCACCGGGGGAGGAAGAAGCTTTCGGCCCCTCCCCTTGGGTCGGTCCGGCCGGGTAACCACCAGTGCTATGTCATGGCCGTGTTCATGAAGGGCGGCAAGGGCCGGAACTGCAAATTCCGGTGTGCCCAGAAAAATGACCTTGAATGTTTTTTTCAATGTTTCTGTAACTGTTTTTTTATCTGTCGTTTATAAAGCTCTCTTTTTAGATGACTGATCCGGTCGATAAACAATTTTCCCTGCAAATGATCAATTTCATGCTGGAGCATAATGGCCATTAGCCCGTCTACTTCAAACCGCAACGGTTTACCATGCCGGTCATAACCTTCCACCTGAATGGCGGCATGTCTTTTTACATCCGCCTTGAAATCGGGAACACTCAAACATGCTTCATCTTTAGATATAGTCGCCCCTTCACTATCGATAATCCTGGGGTTTATTAAAACATCGAGCGAATGGCCTTCTTCTCTCGGAGAAATGTCATAGACGATAAGGCTTTTATCAATGCCGACCTGTATAGCGGCCAAACCGATTCCCGGTGCTTCATACATGGTTTGGGCCATGTCATCTATGAGACGCTGAATTTTTTCGTCTATATCTTCAACCGGTTTGGTGGGACGGCTTAAAAATTTGTCCGGATATGTTATGACATCTAAAGTTGACATGATGGAACCACCTCTTTTTTCATTTTTGTTTAAAAAAGTCGGGCCCTCTGGACCCGGCTTTTTACTTCTCGTTTCTCGCCGGACCTGTCGAAGTTATGATATTTTTTCCGTATGAAACCTGCCAGATGTTCACACTTATTGATACGGCCGATATCAATCCGATGATCACCACCGGCAGCATTTGAATGGCATGATTGGCCAGTGTATATCCGGCGGCCTCTTTGGAAGAAACACCAAATAAAGCCAGGGCAAAGACACCGCCCGCTTCCCACAATCCCCAGAATCCCGGGACAGAAGGAAGGGCGATAAAAAAACAAATAATAATCATTACCGTATAAATATCAACATATGATAGCGATATACCGGGGCAGCCCCTAGCCACTAAGTAATACGAGTACGCTTGAAGGCTCCAGATAATAATGGAAAGTCCTATGCATAAAAGGATTTTAACCGGGTATCTGACCAGAGAAAAACCAATGGAAAGGTTCTCTAAAAAATTTACTAATGCCGTACAAATCTTATGGCATATGGTGCTTTTTGCAGATGGACCTAAAAATGAGAACAATGACGGCAGCGCCATAATTCCCCTATTGATCAATTTTCGGGAAGCGCTAACACTCAGCAGGCATATGCCGATGATCAATAAGAAACTCAGCTTCACCATGCCGTTTCCAATGGTTTCCAGCGTGGCCTTATTTAAATGGTGGTTTCTAAATGATATATCAACTCCGGAATGAAAATCCACGGTTGACAGCATCCATGCAAACAACCCCATAAGGATCATCATGTCAAAGGCCCGTTCCGCCGCGACAGTCGCAAGGCCGGTGGAAAATGGGATATCAACATTCTTTTTTATGATGGCGGGCCTCGCAACTTCGCCTATTCGGCCCGGCAGGATGCAATTGATCATAAAGCCGATCATTAACGGATGAAATGCCGCAAAGAAACCGACCTTGTGGGATGAAGTCAAGATAACTTGCCAGCGCAACACTCTTGCGACAAAACTAAAGACCACGATAACAGAAGCCGGTATGACCCAAAAGTAATTGATGGATTTTAAGTATAGATAAAGTTCGGGAAGGGGGACGTTTCTAAGTCCTAAATAAAGTCCCAGTGAAGATATCACGAAACCAAGGAGTAAAGAAATGATTATTTTTTTATTCATAAAAGGAAATCGGCAATTTTCGTTCAGGCAGTAGCTGGTCAAAGCACTATTTACGCCTCCCCGCAGCAAGTCATGGGGAATGCGCTCACTGTTTTGGTTCAATCACAGATTGGCTTATGACGACAAAATCTTGCGGGCCTTGTCGACGTCTTTATTAATCTGATTAGACAACTCCGTAATACCGGAAAATTTTTTTTCATCCCTTATTCTTTTTACAAAATTGACACGAATCTTTTCCCCGTAAATATTATCGCTAAAGTCGAGAAGATGAACTTCAACCGTATAAATATGGTCATCAAATGTGGGGCTGTAACCGATATTGGCGACCCCTTTATGCTTACTGCCTTTACATTCCACCGTTACGGCATAGACGCCGACTTTGGGGCACAATTCATCATACAGATTGATATTGGCCGTGGGGAATCCAAGCAGTTTGCCGCCTCTGTTTCGTCCGGTTTTGACAGTGCCCCGAATTTGATAGTGCCGGCCGAGCATTTGCTGGACACCCGAGACTTTTCCGGCCATAACCAGTTCTCGAATTCTGGTACTGCTGATTCTTTTTTCATGTCCGTTTGGGGGTGAGATCCAATCGGCAACAATGACCTCGAAGTCCAGGCGGTTTCCAAAGGTTTTTAGCAGGTCAAAGTTGCCCTCCCGGTTTTTTCCAAAGGTATAATCTTTACCGATGACAATGGCCTTCATCCCGACTTGTTGAATCAGAATGTCTTCAATAAATTGAGAGGCCTCGATATCAGCAAATTCCCAGGTAAAGGGTATGCAGATCAGGACATCAATCCCGGAACGACTGATAAGCTCTATTTTTTGTTCATATAAAGTGATCAACGGGGGATGTCCGTTTTGCTTTAATACCTTAATCGGATGGGGTTCAAAGGTTATGGCAATAGATGTTCCATTGATTGCTTCGGCCTTTTCAATCACCTGGTGAAATAACGCCTGATGACCGATATGGAAACCATCGAAATTTCCGATGGTGACCACAGCGTCTTTAAATGGCGACGTAACTTTATCCAGACTATCAATTAGCTCCATGGTTTCATTTCCCCGGGGGTCCAATTATAAACTTGACATTTTATTTAAACGAATATAGTTAAATCATCTCCGAGATTAAATCAATATTTTTTAATAAGTTGTTTTTATTTTGCCGAAGTGGCGGAATTGGTAGACGCGCTAGGTTCAGGGTCTAGTGGATGTATTTCCGTGCGAGTTCGATTCTCGCCTTCGGCACCACAAATATGTTTGAGGCTGTAATCTTAAAGGGTTACAGCCTTTTTGTTTTTGAAGGGTGCGGATGGTTGTTTACTGAGAACTTACATTTTCAAGGCATTTTTTACTCATATATCTGAATAATCCAGGCTGAATACACTTTTCATCGTTTATCTCAATTGGATCTCAAATGCGCACAACCAGCTTACCACTTTGGCGCACTTTTTTTTAACTCGAATCCAATCTTAATCTATCCCGATCCTTTTTTTACTTGCCATAAGTATGAGTAAATCCTATGATAACATACAAAATGAGCGTATAATTAGAGTATTTCGCGAGTTAAGATTTGACAGCACCGAAAGTGATACTTAATCCATCTTATGAGTTCATTTTTCCATCTGTAAGTGAAAAGAATCGAGTTCTGCGTTAAATCATGAGATCAGCGAGTGGAGAGATACATTGAAAAAAATAATGATTATCGATGATGAACCTGATATCAGAACATACCTGATGGCGGCTTTGGAAGACGAAGGTTACACAACCTGCACCATGGACGAAAGCGATCCTCTGGACAAGACCATCATGAGCGAGAAACCGGATTTAATCATTCTAGATATCATGATGCCTCAGCGATCGGGCATATCCATATATAAAGAACTGAAGATAGCCGCGTCACTGAGCGATATTCCCGTTGTTTTAATCACTGGAATGACACCGGAAAAAGATTTCATGGAAGAAGGATATAAAGAACTTATCGGTGATACCTCGATCTCTCTTCCGGACGGATTCATTGAAAAGCCGATTCAGTTACCGAAATTAATGGAACTGGTAGATAATTTATTAAAGTAAAGGATAATTTATGGCAACTCCAATCGGTCTTAATAACTGGATCAAAGATAATCTCTTTAACGTGCTGCCCATATCGATTGCCGTGATAGACCATGAGTTCAACCTGGTATATGCCAATAGGGCCTTTGAACAGATGTTCGGTTCATGGAAAAACAGGAAATGCTATTCCGTATACAAAAATCGCAATTCCCTGTGCCTGGACTGCAAAGGGGCTGAAGCCTTTAAGGACGGCATTTCCCGAGTTAACTCGGAAGTCGGTTATAATAAAAGCGGACGGCTTACACGCTATATAAAACATACCATTCCTGTTGTGGATGATGATGGCAATATACCATTCCTGGTGGAAATGGCAACCGATGTCACCGAACCCGAACAGATTCGGAGAGAACACCAACTTCTATTCGATCAGGTTCCCTGCAATATTCTGTTAATAGACAGGGACTTTCGCATCGTAAAAACCAATAAAAACGTTAGAGAAGTTTTGGGAGATATTGAAGGGAAACACTGTTTTCAAGCGCTAAAGGGATTAGATCACCAATGTTCCGAATGTACGGCCAGCCAAGCTTTTGCCGATGGTAAAATGCATACCGGTCTCCACATCTGGAAGTCCAACACGGGAGAAAAAATATACTCCCAGGTCACCACCGTACCTCTGGATGAGGGTGATGGTGTATTTAATCTGGTAATGGAGATGGCAGTTGATATCACACAGAACCTTAAACTCGAAGATGAATTAAAGCTCGCACATGCCTTTATGGGGTCCATGATAGCCACATCCATAGACGGCAGAATTGCATTGGATAACAATGATGAGGTGTCGATCTTTAATTCGGCGGCTCGTAAAATATTCAAGATCGGTGATACAAGGCGTGTTACTAAGGAAGAACTCGCTTTCATGCTGCCTAGAGATTTTTTGGCTCAGGTCTCTTCCGGTTCCGGGAGTGTGTATTTGCCTGAAACGGAGGTGCGAGACATCGAAGGCCACAAAATTCCGGTGCGTTTGCGCGGCGTCCAAATTATGGTGGACGACCAATCAATGGGAAAGGCCTTTATGGTTCAGGACCTGCGTGAGATCAAACAGCTTGAGAGTGAGAAATTGGAAGCCGAACGGCTTGCTGCTGTCGGGCAGACCGTCGCTGGTTTGGCCCACGGCGTAAAAAATCTTATAACAGGCCTGGAGGGTGGCATGTATATGCTGAATTCCGGTATAAATAAAAGCAATATTGAACGAGTTGAAAAAGGAATAGAAATGCTCGATCGCAATATCGACCGTGTTTCAACCTTTGTTAAAGAATTTCTCAACTTTTCCAAAGGTCGTATAATCAAGGCAAAACTGTGTGATCCGGTCGAAATTGCGAAAGAAGTGGTCGATTTATACTCCCCTAAGGCCAGGGAACTTGGTATAGCGTTAATATGCGAACAGGCAGGTGATATTCAACCGGCTTCAATAGATAATGAAAGCATGCATGAATGCCTGACAAATCTGGTTGGCAATGCTATTGATGCCTGCATGATGAGTGAGAACAAGGATAAATGCCATGTGTGGGTCCGAATCTTTGAGAAAAACAA
>JAUXEW010000026.1 GCA_030620375.1 Desulfobacteraceae bacterium
AAAAGCATTGGATATCTATAATCGAATTATATCAGATTATCCGAAGAGCAGATATAAACAAAAGGCTGCGGCAATGCGGTCTAACCTATGTGGGTCAGATTCCGAATGTGACTCAGATTCACCATCCAGGGATCGAATTTCATCGGTTATAAACGCCGCCTCTGAAGCCGTCATCCCGGATAAAACCGATGCCACGCCACCTAACGGCCTCAGGTCCGTTGTTAATGGAATTAGATACTGGTCCAATCAGAGTTATACCCGGATCGTTATTGATGCGGACCGAGCCGCCACATATTCACACCACTTGTTAAAAAAAGACCCTTCAATCAAAAAACCGCCAAGACTATATATAGATTTAAACCATAGCAGGCTCGGAAAGGGAATCAAAAGAGCGATTCCAATAGATGATAATCTGTTAAGCGGGGTTCGTGCCGGTCAACATACAAGAGACACGGTTCGTGTTGTCATCGATATCAAATCGTTTAAAACATATAAGATTTTTCCGCTAAGAGAACCTTTCCGAATAGTTGTCGATGTGTGGGGAGCCACTATCGGCACCCCGGCAAAGACATCTCAAGATACGCTATCCACAAAGGGTAAAAAAATTCCTGCCGGTGCACTTGCCAAACAACTGGCTTTGGGGGTAAGTCTAGTCGTGATTGACCCGGGGCACGGCGGTAAAGATCCGGGGGCTCCAGGATATTTGAAAAATGTTTATGAAAAGGATGTAACCCTGAAAATTGCCAAGATGATGGCAAAAAAAATTAAAAAAACCTTACAATGTGAGGTGATCCTGACCCGCAACAGCGATCGGTATCTTACGCTTGAAGAACGAACCGCCTTTGCCAACACGAAAAATGCCGATTTATTTATCTCCATTCACGCAAATGCCCACATCAACCGGCGAATCTATGGCATCGAAACTTTTTATTTGAATCTTGCAACGGATGATGAGGCGATTCGGGTAGCGGCCCGAGAGAATGCCACTTCAGCAAAGAACATCAGCGACCTGCATTCAATCTTATCTGATCTGATGCAGAATGCCAAGATCAATGAATCGAGCCGGTTGGCGGCATATGTCCAGGAATCTATGTGCCATCACATGAAGGTACGCTATAAATATATAAAAAACAAAGGCGTAAAACAGGCCCCGTTTTACGTACTATTGGGGGCACAGATGCCGTCGATTCTGATCGAAACCTCATTTATCAGCAATTCAAGGGAATGTAAGCGTTTAATAGATACAACGTATCAGCAGCATTTGTGTGATGCAATCGTAAAGGGAATCCAGAAATATATCAGAGAAACAAGTCCGAATAAGATATAAAACGTGGGTCAAACCTGCCAAACAACAAAAAGGAGTGTTTAATGGATTACGAAAACATTGTTTTAAAAATCGAAAACACGATTGCAACCATTACCTTCAATCGGCCGAAATCTTTAAACGCAATAAATTCGGCGTTATTGGATGAATTCTCCGATGCATTGCACCAAATAGCGGAAAATGAAGATATCAGGGTACTCATTCTTACGGGCGGAGGGGAAAAAGCGTTCGTGGCGGGGGCGGATATTACAGAACTTGCGAAATTTACCGCCTTACAAGGGAAACGGTTTTCCCGGAAGGGACATGCGATCATCAACAAACTACAAGACCTGCCCATACCTGTAATCGCAGCCGTAAACGGGTTTGCCCTTGGTGGCGGGAGTGAGATCGCAATGGCCTGTGATTTCATCTATGCTTCTATAAATGCGAAGTTCGGTTTTCCGGAAATAAATCTGGGGCTCATCCCCGGTTTCGGGGGGACTCAGCGTACCCCGCGGCTGGTCGGGATCAATATGGCGAAAGAGATGATATTTACCGGAAAGATAATTTCGGCGGAAGAGGCCATAAAACATGGAATTGTAAACAAGGTGTGTTCGCCTGAAACGCTGATGGATGAAGTCTTCCAGACGGCCAAAATCATTGCATCAAAAGGAAGGGTATCGCTCAGGGCCGCGAAAATGGCAATCAACGACGGCGTGAATGTCGATTTTGCAACAGGGTGTGGCATAGAGATTAATGAGTTTGCCCTCTGTTTTGCCAGTACAGATGCAAAAGAAGGTACCGCCGCTTTTTTAGAAAAAAGAAAACCGGACTTTAATGCCGGTCTAAACGGATAAGTCTATTTTGCTTGACACATATAGAAAATCATAATAAAAGTTAAAACTTTAATCCGATTTAAAAACCCTGGCCCTCTGGCCCCGGATAGTACGATTCAAACGATTTCTTTGCCCGGTCTGCAGTAAAAAGCAAAGAAACGGCCATTGCTTCCTTTAATTATCGAGTAATCTTTTAAAAAAAAGGGGGATTTTAAGCATGATCCTGGATATCGGATTCGAAACCATGCCAAGAGAAGATCTCGAGGCAATTCAATTGCGAAGGCTCCAGGCCACCATTGAACGCATCTATTACAATGTTCCTTTTTATCGAAAAAGTTTAGACGAAAATAATATTAAACCGGCAGACATCCAATCACTCGATGATTTAAAGCGGCTTCCTTTTACAACAAAACAGAATTTACGGGATAATTATCCTTTTGGAATGTTTGCCGTACCGATGGATAATATTGTTCGGATTCACGCATCATCCGGAACAACCGGCAAACCCACCGTTGTGGGATATACCGCAAGAGATATAAAAACCTGGTCCGAACTGATGGCCCGTTCACTTGCTGCCGGTGGCGCATCCCGGGGAGATATCATACACAATGCATATGGGTACGGATTGTTTACCGGTGGCCTGGGAGTCCATTACGGGGCTGAGAAACTGGGGGCTTCGGTAATACCGGTATCCGGCGGTAATACAAAAAGACAGATCGTATTGATGAAAGATTTTGGTCCCACCATATTGACTTCCACACCCTCGTATGCACTTCATCTTGCTGAAGTTGCTGAAGAAGTCGGTGTTTCATTTGAAGACTTTAAATTCAAATTCGGTATCTTCGGAGCAGAGCCGTGGTCTGAAAGTATGCGTGAAGAACTTGAGCGGAAACTGTATCTTGTTGCGGTGGATATTTACGGGTTAAGTGAGGTTATGGGGCCCGGCGTATCCATGGAATGTCATGAAGCAAAAAAGGGGCTTCATATATTTGAAGATCACTTTATTCCGGAAATTATTAACCCGGAAACAGAAGAAGTGCTTTCATATGGTGAAACCGGAGAACTGGTGTTTACATCCATAACTAAAGAAGCATTTCCGGTAATTCGATATCGAACACGTGACATTACTTCACTTAACCCGGAACCTTGCATATGCGGTCGGACTCATGTAAGAATGAATAAGGTCAGTGGTCGATCCGATGATATGCTTATCATTCGAGGGGTAAATGTATTTCCTTCACAGATCGAGAATGTACTGATGGAAATTGAAGGAACAGAACCGCATTATCAACTTGTAGTAGATAGAGAGGATAATTTAGATGTTTTAACCATACTGGTTGAGGTAAGAGAAAATCTTTTTTCGGACGAAGTAAAGATCCTTCAGGACGAAGAGCGAAAAATCAGAAAGAACATTAAGGATTACCTCGGTATTTCCGCAAAAGTAAAACTGGTAGAACCGAAGACTATTGCTCGGAGTGAAGGCAAGGCCATAAGGGTCATTGATAAACGCAAGATTTAGATACACGAGGCGTTATGTTTTATCGTAAGGAGGAATATCATGCGAGTTGAACAGATTTCGGTTTTTTTAGAAAACAAGACAGGGCGGCTTGCTGAAGTGACCTCAATTTTAAGTGAGGCCGGTGTTAACATCAGGGCGCTTTCCGTTGCGGATACGTCGGACTTCGGTGTGCTTCGCCTGATTGTAGACGATAATGCTAAAGCTGAAAAAACACTTAAGAATAATGGATTTAGCGTCGGTAAAACGGATGTTGTAGCCGTTGAAGTTGAAGACAGGCCCGGAGGACTTCATAATATTTTGGAAAAATTAACCTCGGCCGGTATAAACGTGGAATATATGTACTCACTGGTTACGCAAAGAAACAACAATGCCGTATTGATTTTTCGGTTCGATAATATCGATGATGCCGTCAGGCTGCTTGAGGAAAATGGTATAACCGTTATTAATGGAAGTAAAGTGCATGCGTTGTAAAGAAGAAAAGGTGGTCATTGATTTTACAAACGTGTAGTGAAAAATGAGTTGAAAGATGCGTTAATTATCAAACATTTAATTTAACAAAAGAGGAGGAAAACATGACATTAAAAAAGCTGTTAATCATCGTTTCAGTCTGTTTGATCGGTTTCGGATTATGTATAAGCTGCGGTAAAAAGGTAGAAAAGGATGCTTATAAAGTCGGGGCGGTATTTTCGGTGACCGGCCGGGCTTCTTTCTTGGGTGACCCTGAGAAGAAAACCGCGGAAATGGCAGTGGAAGCGATTAATAAGGCCGGTGGTATAAACGGGCACCCGTTGGATCTCATCATTTATGACGATGAAGGGGACGCCACCAAATGCAACCTGGCTGTTAAGAAACTCATTAATAAGGATAAGGTATGTGCGCTGATCGGCCCGTCTCTAAGCGGACTGTCACTTGCCGTTCTGCCCGTTGCCGAAAAAAATGAGATCCCTCTGGTATCCTGCGCCGCCAGTTATAAGATCGTTAACAATGAAGAAACCGGGAAACCGTATCACTGGGTTTTCAAAACGCCCCAGTCGGACAGCATGGCGGTTGAGGCCATATACTCCCATATGAAAACGCACGGCATAAACAAGATTGCCATCATGAGTGGTACAACGGGGTTTGGCGCCAGCGGGCGTGCGGAGCTTTTAAGGCTTGCCCCTGACCACGGAATGACAATCGTCGCAGACGAAAAGTACGGGCCGAAGGATACCGACATGACGGTCCAATTAACTAAAATTAAAGGAAAAGCGCCGCAAGCCATCGTCAACTGGTCAATCGGTCCTACCCAGGTAGTGGTGGTTCGTAACTGGAAAGATTTGGGCATGAAGAATATCACCTTTTATCAGAGCCATGGATTTGGAAGCCGTGAAAATATCAAGTTGGCTGCCGGCGCGGCTGAAGGGGTTTTATGTCCGTTAGGTGCCTGCAATATTGCGGAACAGCTGGCTGCAGACCATCCGCAAAAAGCGGTAACCATGAAGTACCTAAAGGATTATAAGGACAAGTATAACGAAACATTAAGCTCATTTGGCGGTCATGCCTGGGATTCGGTGCACTTGGTAGCGGATGCGCTATCCGCTGTGGGGTGTGACAAGGCGGCCATAAGAGATTATATTGAAATCACCAAAGGGTTTGTCGGCCAGCACGGTGTGTTTAATTTTTCACCGGATGATCATAATGGGCTGACAAAAGCGGCCTTTAATATGGTCGTTGTTAAAGAGGGCGATTGGGCTCTTACAGACTAATCAGAACCGTTAAATGAAGATAAAAAACGTGAGGGTGGTGATTTCACCGCCCTCATTTTTTGGCGACCCCTTTTTATGGAACAGATTTCAATCGCAGGACAGCTTTTTCAGTATCTAATTACCGGAATTACCGTTGGCAGCATATATGCCATGGTGGCCATCGGATTTAATATTATTTATGATGTGACCGACATCATCAACTTCGCCCAGGGTGAATTTGTCATGCTGGGCGGTTTGACCATGGTTCTCTTTCATGTCTCCTTTCAAATTCCCATTATTATCGCTTTTATCTTAACGGTGATGGGGGTCACGCTGATCGGTATTCTGGTGGATCGACTCGCCATACGGCCTATCAGACAACCGTCCGTATTAACCCTGATTATTGCTACGATTGCCGTTTCATTTGTTATCAGAGGGGCGGCCATGTTTTTCTGGGGCAAGAATCCATTTGACTTGCCGGCGTTTTCAGGACGAAATCCCATCACGTTTTATGGCGCGGTGATTCAGCCGCAATATTTTTGGGTAGTCGGATTTTTAATTGTCGTGGTCATTGTCTTGAGCATTTTCTTTGATAAAACCATAACCGGTAAGGCGATGAAGGCTTGTGCGGATAATGCGGATGCCGCCCGCCTGGTGGGGATTAACGTCAACCAGATGATCATGTTGTCTTTTGCCCTTTCCGCCGGTGTCGGCGCCGTGGCCGGAATTATCATCACTCCCATTTCTCTCATGGAATACGATCGTGGCGCAATGTTGGCGGTCAAAGGTTTCGGTGCCGTTATTTTAGGAGGATTGGGGAGCTTCCCGGGGGCCATAATCGGCGGATTGATTTTAGGAATTATTGAATCCCTGGTCGCGGGCCTGATTTCTTCCGGTTATAAGGACGCGTTTGCACTAGTCGTTCTATTATGCGTCCTTTTTTTTAAACCCAGTGGTATTTTAGGAAATATTGAGATCAGTAAAATAAAAAGGTTTTAATGATGTTGCGGATCAGCAAATATTCCATTTTCTTTTTTGCATTGATCATCATTTTATTCCCCCGGATTGCAAGCAACATTTCCGCTATTGAACACTACCCTGACATTATGATTTTTGCCGGTATTTATTGTTTGATCACTATCGGCCTGAGCCTTTTAATGGGGTATGCCGGTCAAATTTCCCTTGGCCATGGGGCGTTCTATGGTATCGGTGCCTACATATCTGCTATTCTTACGACTCGATTTGGCTGGAATCCATGGAGTTGCATGGTTATAGGTGCCGTGATAACTTCCATTGTGGCTTTCGTGGTGGGTGCGCCGTCTTTGAAATTAAAAGGGCACTATCTTGCCATGGCAACGCTGGCCTTCGGTGTTATTGTATTCATCATTTTTAATGAAGAAATCGAGTGGACCGGGGGGCCGGACGGGATGACAGGCATATCAGGATTAACACTGTTCGGATTTCCGTTAAATACCGTGGAGCGTTACTACTATTTCGTTTGGGGTATTGTACTGGCTGTTTTTATCTTCACGGTTAATATCATTCAATCCGGTTCAGGGCGTGCATTAAGGGCTATCCACAGCAGTGAGGCGGCTGCCATGGCCATGGGTGTTGACGTTTCCAGATACAAGATTATGGTATTCACATATTCGGCCGCTTTAGCGTCTGTGGCGGGAAGTCTTTACGCTCATTATCTGAATTTCGTTAATCCGTCATCGTTTGATATCTTCTTTAGTATTAAACTGCTCATAATGATTGCATTAGGGGGCATGCATTACATCTGGGGGGCCATTATCGGCGCTGTCATTATCACGTTTTTAAATTACGAATGGCTTCATTATTTTGAAGAGCTTGAGATTTTGGTATATGGTGCAATTCTGTTAATCGTCACCATTTTTTTACCCCAAGGTCTGGCAGGAATACCCGCTATTGTTAAACATTGGTTCAGGAGAACACTGTCGGATGGAAGCAGATAAGGGGATTTTAAAAATTAGCGAACTGGTCATGGCCTTTGGAGGTCTCATGGCCCTTTATAAGCCGGATTTTGTTATCAGACAAGGCACCATAACTGCGGTTATCGGCCCAAATGGCGCTGGAAAGACCACTCTGTTTAATGTTATCACGGGTTTTCTTACCCCGAATGAGGGGACCATTCATTTTAGAGATCAATCCATAATTAATCTTAAACCGCATGAAATTGCAGGACTCGGAATTTCCCGAACGTTTCAAACGGTTGAGATATTCGAGAACATGACGGTTCTTGAAAACGTTATGCTGGGCTTTCATACCAAATTAAGGTCATCGTTTATATCCTCCGGATTTCAATTACCATTGACCAGACGTAAGGAAAAGGAAATAAAATCGAAGGCCATGGATATTTTAAAGTTTATCGGCCTTTCCGGAAAATGGAATGAGCCGGCGGATAGTTTGCCACTGGGCGAACAGAAGGTGCTGGAAATTGGCCGGGCCTTGGCCAGTGATCCGGCTCTGATTTGTCTGGATGAACCGGCAGCAGGATTGAATGAGACAGAATCTCACCTGGCATCTTCCCTGATCATGGCCATTAAAGAAAAAGGGGTTACAGTTGTGCTGGTTGAACATGATATGAAAGTGGTCATGGATATTTCAGACGAGGTTTTGGTTTTAAACTATGGTCAGAAGATTGCGTATGGAACACCGGAGGAAATTAAAAATGACCCAAAGGTTATTGAGGCCTATTTAGGGGATGATGGCGCTTATGCTTAGAACTGAAGGACTCAATGCCTTTTACGGCAATATCCGTGCGATTACCGATGTTACCATACGGGTGCCGAAAGGTAAGGTAGTTTCGATTATCGGTGCAAACGGTGCCGGGAAATCAACGCTGCTAAAATCGATATCAGGATTGATACAACGGAAAAACGGCCACGTTATTTATAAAGATAGGGATATTACGAATATGTCCGTCAATCGTATCGTCAAACTGGGCATTTCACAAGTACCGGAAGGAAGGCAGCTTTTTGCCCATTTAACGGTTGAGGACAATATTCGCCTGGGTGCTTATAGTTATTACAATCGGCGAAACCGTTCTGTCATTCAAGATAGAATCGATGGTGTTTACGGCATGTTTCCCATATTAGAGAAGCGATGCAAACAGGTTTCAGGAACACTCTCCGGTGGAGAACAGCAGATGTTGGCAATTGCGAGAGCATTTATGGCTCGCCCGGATATGATCCTTTTGGATGAGCCATCTATGGGAATTGCGCCACTTGTTGTTCGAGAAATTTTCAATGTGATTGTCAATCTGAACCAGTCCGGCACTACGGTACTGCTGGTTGAGCAGAATGCAAAAGCGGCCTTGAAAGTAGCCCATTATGCTTACGTGCTTGAGGGGGGTCGAGTGGTACTTGAGGGACTGCCGAAAGAGTTGCTGGACAATCCTAAAGTGAAAGAGGTTTATCTGGGAGGATAATCTGACCGGTGTTTTGGGGTAGCTCATTCTTCATTTCGATATTTCTTTTGTAAAATATGCTTAAAAGTTTGACACATTGATATTAACAGGTATATTATATAGTTAGTGTCCATCCAGAAACGGCATTTTTTGGCCCGGAGCTTTGTTTGCGCTCTTTTGAAATCCTCAACACACACACGCTATGCCTGCGGTTTCAAAATCGCTCAGGCCTTGCTCTGAACCAGAATCAACCATTTATAGATGGACACTAGCTATACGTATGATGGTGAAAATAAACAATGCCGTATCGGATCTATTAGTTTATCCTAACCATTTCATCAGAGTAACGGTATGAACAATAACCGAAAGAATTTTCAGCTGATTTGGGGATGGGCGCTCGTTATCATCGGTGTCGCAGTTTTCATCAGAATTCCCCAAGTGCTGCCCAAAATCGAACAGATCAAGCTATATGCTTCGACCATACCCTATATTAAGTTCTGTTTATATATTTTGGGTATTCTTCTTGTCACCGGAGGATCCAAAAAGATTTTTGACCACTATAAAAAAGAAAAACGATAAGGGTTCGCCTGGTGTATGATAGCATTTGCTCAGAAGCTTGACATACTATATGTATAACCTTACACATGAACAATCCGTGTAGATGAATATATTTACTTAGCCATCGGTTATCTGTTTTTTTTAAAATCGTCAGTGTTTAAACGGTAAAACGGAGCAACCCTGAAAAAATTGGTGGTATCAAAATGTTAAATTCCAATGTTAATGATGATCGTGTCAATAATCTGAAGTCTGAGGTGATATACCGGACACGGCTTCAGGAGATCGGTAATAAAATTAATGCAGCGTCAAACCTGGATGAGATTTTGATAAATCTTGAAGAAGATATAACATTGCTTTTTGACGCCGTACGAGTGACCATTTATATAACCGATTCTAAAAAAGAAGAACTGGTATCCCGGGTAAAATCCGGGGAAGATATTACCGAAGGGCGAATTCGGGTATCTGTGGAAAGTATCGCCGGATACGCCGCTTTTAAACAAAAAATTGTCAATATTAAAAATGTTTATGATGTTAACGAACTAAAAACCATAGACCCTAATCTTAAATTCGATGAGCGGTGGGATCAAAAAACCCGGTTTAAGACCAAACAGGTCCTTGCATGCCCGATTATTTTTAAAAATCAGACGATGGGTGCCATACAGCTTTTGAATCGGCAGAACGGGGATGTTTTTTCGGAAAATGATGAACATTCAGTTAAAGAGCTATCAGATATTCTTGGCATAGCGTTTTACAACCAGAAGCGAATGGAACGGGGAAGGCTTCATAAATTCAGTTATCTTCTTGAAAGTAATATTATAACCCAAAAAGAACTGGATAAGGTCATCGCCGATGCCAGACAAAGAAACGTAGAAGTAGAAGAAATGCTGACCGATGAGCTGAAAATAGCCAAAAAGGATATTGGCAGGTCTCTGAGCAAGTATTATCGAATTCCGTTTGTCAATTATAATTCAAATGTTCCGATTCCAGGTGAATTATTGATGGGCTTGAAAGTTCCGTTTATGCGTAAAAACTTTTGGGTCCCGTTATGTCTTGAAGAGGAAAAGGTTGTTGTCGCTATTGATAATCCATATGATATACGGAAAGTCGATGATGTTAAAGCCCTTTTTCCGGGTAAACCGATAAAGTTTTGCGTGGCCTTAAAACAGGACATCCTCGAGTATGTCTCTCTGTTTACCCACGATGAAAAAGAGATGGCCGCAATTGATGATATCATATCTCAACTTAAAGAAGAAGCTGATGAGATTGAAGAAGCTGAATCATCTTTTGGAGAAGAAGACAGTGCTGTTGTCCAGTTGGTTAATAAAATAATCTTAGATGCATTCGAAAGAGGTGCTTCCGATATCCATGTAGAGCCTTATCCTGGAAAAGAAAGTACCCATGTTCGTATCCGAGTGGATGGAAATTGTCATTTATATCAAACGATTCCTTATAACTTTAAAAATGCCGTAATTTCTCGGATCAAGATTATGTCCGATCTTGATATTGCAGAACGACGAAAACCTCAGGACGGCAAGATCAATTTCAAAAAATATGGCGGAAAAGATATTGAGCTTCGTGTCGCAACGGTTCCTACCCAGGGCGGACTGGAGGATGTCGTGATGCGTATTTTGCATTCCGGGGAGCCGATTCCGCTGGAAAACATGGCTTTTTCAGAAGCAAATTATAAGAATTTCATTTCGGAAATTATAAAACCATACGGCATTATTTTTGTTTGCGGACCCACGGGTTCAGGTAAAACCACCACGCTTCATTCGGCATTGAGGCATATTAATAAAGTGGATAGAAAAATCTGGACAGCCGAGGATCCTGTGGAAATAACTCAAAAGGGCTTGAGACAAGTCCAGGTAAAGCCTAAAATCGGGTTCGATTTTGCAACCGCCATGCGCGCCTTTTTAAGAGCAGATCCCGACATCATCATGGTGGGTGAGATGCGTGACAAAGAAACCACTCACATTGGCATCGAAGCATCTCTAACCGGTCATTTGGTGCTTTCCACACTTCATACCAACAGTGCACCGGAAAGCATTACCCGCCTTTTGGACATGGGAATGGATCCGTTTAATTTTGCCGATGCGATCTTGTGTATTTTGGCACAGCGGCTTGTTTTAACGCTTTGTAAAGACTGCAAAAAACCATACAAACCAGATAAGGAAGAGTATAACGAATTGGTTCGGGAATATGGTGAAGAAGCATTTAAACAGCATGTCAACATTCCGTATAATGATGATTTGACACTGAATAAACAAGAGGGGTGCGCTGTATGTAATAACACCGGATACCGGGGTCGCATGGCGATTCATGAGCTGTTGATAGGAACCGATGAGATGAAAAACATGGTCCAGGGGAAGTCAAAGATAGAGGATGTCCGAAACCAGGCGATTAAAGACGGCATGACGACGCTAAGACAAGACGGCATCGAAAAGATTTTTTCCGGACACTGCGATTTACTCCAGATCAGAAAGGTGACGCTAAAGTAGGCTGACCAGGGTCCAACAATTGTTCTTTTTCCTTTTTGGCCTCGAATTTTTTTAGTTGTTTTTCATAATAGGACCGGTTTTCCTTCACAAGGTCAATCGCTCGCAATTCAATAAGGACCGCTTCACGATATCGACCATTCACATAGTAACTTTCTGCGAGCGTATCTAAAATATGAGAGGTCACCTTTAAAGTGATTGCCTTTTGGGCCAATTCCAGGGCTCTTTCCGGATTTCTCAAGTTCGGGTTCGGGCATGTGGCAAGAAGCCATGCCACATTGTTTAATATCTGGGGATTGTCGGGAAGACAGTCCAATGATTTTTCATAGGCGAAAAGCGCCTTTTTGTAGTGGCTGTTGCCATAGTACAAATCCCCCAACGCACCGTATAAAGCCGGGTTGTTCGGGGTCTTTTCAAGTTCTTTGATTAATATTTTTTCAAAAAAGACGGTATCAAGCTTTTCGCCGGCTTTCCCAAAATTCAGATTCAATTCAATCCCACCGATGACCATTAATCCAGCAAGATAAATAATAAGGCCGGTTTTTATTTTTCGCTCATGGCGGGCAATCCACGCTTTGTTCGTTTCGCATTTGCTTAAAAATGAGATGCGTTCCTTGATACTGAAATGGTGCCAGTTAGGCTTTTCCGGCGGCAGGCCGCTTGATATGGCAATTTTTTCAAGGGTCGTGATAAGCGGGCGGGCACTTTTGAAAAGCTGAAAAACATAGGCGTCTGCCTGACGTTCAAAATTTCTCATAAAGAATCCAAATACAAAACGAAAATAGATAATAAAACTGATGATCAAAGCAGTATTAAAGATTACCGAGGTCATGGCCGCTGAATTAAGTTCGGACCGTTGAAAAATATCAAGCGTCGATTGAGCGTAGATAAAGACATAAAGAAAAAGATGGACAGCTGCATATGATAAGAGCAAATAACCCATAAAAAATAGGAGATAAAATATCAGATGTCGTTTTTTAATATGTCCGATTTCATGGGCGATTACGGCGTCAATTTCTTCGGGGGTAAGCATTTCAAGGAGTGATCGGGTTACCAGAATGTATCGAAATTTTTTGATCAGTCCCATAATTCCTGCGGTCAACATTTTACCGCCAAACATCGGCCAGTAAAGAATATCTGAAAATTCGAGTCCGGCGGTTTTACAAAGCGCCTCGATACGATAACGCTCATAACCGGCTTCGACCGGCTTGCATCGCCATAATTTCTGAATAACGGCAGGACCGATAATGGCCGCGACAAAAAGGAAGAACAAGAAATAGGCGATTTCTCCCTGGCTAGATGCCATGAAACGCTTCACGTATTCAAAGGGAAGTAAGATTAGAATGTCAGCCGTAATGGTGAGGACCAGCCACGGCAAAATGACCGGCAATGCGAATGAGATGTTCGACATCATATATTCAGGGCCGGACACATGGTTATGGTAGATTAATTGATATAACCGGTGGGAAAATTTCCAAATGACACATAGGTAAAATAAAAAGAGAGCCACGCATAAGATGGCTAAAAATGTCGGGATGATTGAAAAAATGCCAAATTCGAGTAGAAAATCCATAATATTTAAAACATAAATATTAACAGCAAAAAGAATGATAGCGAGAATGGTCTGATCTCTGACGATGGCATTAAATTTCTGGTCAAGGAAAGGAAGCCGATTTTCATTTATTCGCTTTTCAAGCTTACTAAATCTAAACCCGGTTGATCCTATGAAAATAATGAGGAAAAAAAAGAAAAGGATAAGGGTCTCCGGTAGTGAAAAATTGGTCTTGTCCGAGGGTTGGTAGGTTGAATATATGAGAATGACAATGATAAAATAAAAAAATTGACTAAACATAATGATTTTAATATGTCGACGGCTCTTAAGCCGGGTTGTCCACAAGGTTTTATAAGATTAGGTTCTTTTCTTTTCTTTGTAATATCTTTCTTTCTCGCTGTAAATACATCCACAGTACGGTTGACGATAGAGTTTTAAGCGTTTTGATGCTTCAATTCCCGCTTTCCATCCAACGCGAAAGTCATGATAATAAAAGGGAACACCGGTAGATTTCGCGATCGATTCACCGATTGATTTAACAATGCCATGGTTTTGAAATTTGCTGTATAATAGGGTGGTGCTGAAATAATCAAATTTACCCCGTTTTGCAATTTTAGCGGTTGATTCCAAACGATCATGGTAGCAGTAGATGCATCGTTGATTTTCCCTGTAAACCACATTTTGTATAAATCCTTCAAGATCATAGCCTTCCTGGTAAATGACGTCAAATTTTCCGTTGTCGGCATAATTTTTCAAGGCTTCTTCGCGCCTCAGGCATTCCGTATATGGATGGATATTATTCCGGTAAAAAAATCCCATAACGTCAAACCCCTTCGCGCGGAGGCTTTCAACAGGATAAATTGCGCATGGGGCGCAACATATGTGCAGCAGTATTTTCAATTTCTCTTCCCAAAGATGGCTGTCCCAATACGAACAAGGGTTGCCCCTTCTTCGATAGCGATTTTATAATCACCCGTCATACCCATGGAAAGCTCTTCCATATAAACGTCCGGCATGTCTGCCTGTTTGATAAAGTGGTGAAGGTTATTCAATGCTTTGAAATAGGGCCTTGCCTGTTCGGGATTTTTAAAAAACGGCGGCATGGTCATGAGCCCCCTAACGACTATATTTTTAAGTTTGCTGATTTGCCTGATCAGATCTAAGGTGACGTTGGGATCTATCCCGAACTTGGATAATTCTTTTGAAATATTGACCTGAATAAGAATATCCTGGTTCTTATTTATTTTTCGGGCTTGCTTATCCAGCTCCAAAGCGAGTTTAAGTGAGTCCACCGTGTGTATCAGGTCAAAAGCCTTTACGGCATACTTTGCCTTGTTGGTTTGCAGATGACCGATGAAATGCCATGAAACCGGATAATGTGACAGCAAATCGATTTTGTTTTTAGCCTCTTGAATATAGTTTTCTCCCAGAAGGGTAACTCCCGCTTCTATGGCCTGGCGAACCCTTTCTTCTGGAATCGTCTTGCTCACGGCTACAAGACGAACGAATTCGGGGTCTCTTCCGCATCCGGTCGCGGCTTTTTTGATACGGTCATTTACATATTCGATTCTTTTGACAATATGGCCGTCTTCATGATTCATAACCGATTATTTCCTTATCCGCAGTGAAGGCTTCGTCAAAAGCCCATTCTCCGCGTTACGCTTCTTCCTTCGCCTGCCTGTGCGTTGCACGCAGACAGGGCATTGCATTATGCGGAATGTAAGGTTCAGATTTTAACGTTTAACCGGACTGTCAACAGTTAAACCGATGACCTGTTGTCGAATTAGAAATTCGATAACCTCGCAAACCGGAAGGCCTACAACGTTGGTATAGGATCCCTTGATGCGTTTCACGAGAAAAGTGCCCAGCCCTTGAATGGCATAGGCGCCAGCCTTGTCAAAGGGTTCACCTGTATCAATATACCATTCAATCTCTTCAGGAGAAAGGGTTTTAAACAGGACCTCGGTTGTTACGGTTTCGGAGAAAAAATCTGCTTTACTTTTACGACATATGCAGTATCCTGTAAATACAAAGTGAGACTTTCCGCTCAATCGTCTTAGCATTTTGCGGGCTTCATTTTTTGTCTTGGGTTTTCCTAATATGGTATCGTCAACCAGGACGATGGTGTCGGCTCCGATAACCCAACTTTCCGGATATTTTTTAGAGATGTCTTTTGCCTTGGATTCGGCCAGCATTTTAACATAATTTTCCGGATTCGAAAAAGGGACGGAATTTTCATCAATACTGCTCGGAATGACGGAAAAGCTGAGCCCCGCCTGTTTTAACAGATAGCGACGGCGGGGTGATTTTGAAGCCAGTATTAATTTTTGCTCCTTAAGGGTCTCCATAATGGTCAAGTATCAGAATCAGCAGGGTTTGACAAGAAATCTATGGATGTAATGAATGCAATTAGAGTCACAAAGGAAAGATTTTAATGTCGAAACTTACGATTGGCTCAAAAAAATGGAATCAATTTGTTATTCATGGTGCTAAAGCCATGGGAATTCAAATTGATCCGGAAAAAGCCGATCAGCTTGCCGTGCATTGCAATGAATTGACCCAATGGAATCAGAAATTCAATTTAACGAAAATAACGGAACCGATAGAGGTGGCGGTTAAGCATGTGTTAGACTCAATTGCGCCGGCTCCTTTTATTCCGAACGGGGCTTCGGTTCTCGATATTGGTTCGGGCGGCGGCTTTCCCGGAATTCCATTAAAAATAATCATGCCGTCAATATCGGTAACCTTAATTGATGCATCACGAAAGAAAGTCAGTTTTTTAAAGCATGTGCTCAGGTCTCTGGAATTAAAGAAAATAGAAGCCCGTCATACGAGAACGGAAGAACTGATAGCCCATCAGAAGTATGCCAATGCCTTTCAGGTAGTGATATGTCGTTCATTTTCCCCGTTGGACGTGTTTGTTTTAAATGCCATACCCTTTATATCTGAAAAGGGGGTTATGATTGCTTTAAAGGGAAAGAACGTCACGGAAGAATTGGCGCTGCTTCACTCAATTTCAAGAAAAGCGAAAGGAAAAAATGACTTCAATTTAGACAACTATTCTCTGAACATCCAGTCATACGCTCTCCCACATAGTGAGATACAACGATCCATGGTGATTTTAAAACAAAATTCGGGTATTTCATCGTAAGCATCCCCTGCCTTTTTATCCCTTACCAAATATAAGGTTTAGCCGATTGCCAGGTTTTGGCAAATTGGGCAATGGCCGGTTGGTGCTTTACCAGGTTGGGTTTAGATTGAAATGCTTTTTGGCCGTCTTTTGTATTTAAAAAAGAGGTGCTGCGCCCGTTGAAAATATCCCCGAGTTCATTTAAGGTTATATCATCCAAACCGTAAAATATCTTCCGGGATTCACGTAAATCTTGTCTGGTAAAAGGCAGTTCGTTGATTTTTATTTGGTAATACTTTGGGTTGTCTGCGTTTATGCTTTCCGCAGACAGACGACCGGTTAAAAGCGCCATGTTTATTCCGCCTCCAAAAATCGGGTCGGTAAAGGCACCGGCATCACCGACTAGAAAGGCTTGTTTTTTCGTAATCGATTCGGCGAACCCGTCAACCGGCAAAACGCCGGACTTGTTTTCCGCCAGTTGAAAATTACCAAATAACGGCTTTAAAGTTGTTTCTATAAAATGGTTAAAGTAATCTTTGACCCGGCCTTTATGCTTTATCAGCATCCCTACGTTGGCTGATTTTTTTGAAAGTGGAAAGAACCATCCATATCCGGAAGGCGCTATCCGGTTTCCGAAATACATGTGCAATTCATCGTTTGGTATCGGCTTTTCAAAATTTGCTGAATAATTGATGGCAGGTATAAGATGATGCTTGGTTTTAAAAACCTGTCGGGCTACCAATGAGTTCGGGCCGTCCGCACCTATCACATGTTTGGTGTAAAGGCGGTCTCCTTTTTGGGTTTGAATTACCCAAAGGCGGCCTTCTCTTTTAAGCTCAACAACCCGTGTGTTAAGCCTGATTTCCCATTTCACGAGGTCTGCCAGATATTTTTCAAAATCTGATTTATTCAATACCACAGCATAAGGATCTTTTTGTCGCTCACCAATATACTTGCCATTCGGCATAATCCTTTTGATATGAGTAATGTAACGGGCAATCCAATGGGTTTGTAAGTCGATTCTCTCTCGATTCAAAGCATGAATACTGATCCCCTCTCCGCATTGGATAGGAATTCCGATTTCAGATTTTTTATCCAATACCAGCGTTTTGTCTTTTAAAAATCGAGCGGCATTTAAGCCGGATGACCCGGCACCGATAACGATGGTTTGGTATGCTTGCGCCATTATGGCCCTCCTTACTTGACATCGACGGTTGAGGGGTCGGGGAATTTATCTGCTTTTAGGTCGCTTCTTAGATCATTGTTGATTAATGCCATATTCTGAAATACCATTCAATTAACTCCGGACCGAAAAAAATATAGGCCATGGCCCCGATAGACAGAAACGGGCCGAACGGAATGGCAAGCTTCATATTTTTCTTCATGCGGAGCATAACTATAATGCCGACAATAGATCCTGTGGCGGATGAGATAAAAACCGTAAACAGAACTCCCTTCCAGCCCAAAATGGCACCGATCATGGCCAAAAGCTTTATATCTCCGCCCCCCATACCTTCTTTTTTTGCAATCAATGCGTATAGCCATGCCACGGCCAATAGACTGCCACCGCCGAATAGCAATCCCAGAATAGAATCGATAAATTTCAAGGATGGAAGCGCAAAAGAGGCAAATAGGCAAAGGGGAATGCCCGGAAGGGTGATGATGTCCGGAATGACCTGATGATCAATATCAATAAATGTGATGACCAGCAAAATCGATACAAAAACAAAATAAATTATGCCTTCAACCGCCACACCATACCGGAGAAATATACCGACGGCAATCAAGCCGCTCATTATTTCAACCATGGGATACCGCACCGCAATAGGGGCGCTGCAAAATCTGCATTTCCCTCTGAGAAATATATAACTTATTACCGGTATGTTATCGTAAAATCGTATTTTCCTGTCGCAATACGGACATATTGAGCCTGGAAAGACGATCGATTTGAGAAGGGGCAGCCGATATATACAAACATTCAGAAAGCTCCCTATACATAAACCGAATAATAGAATTATAAATGCGGATAAAAGAGAGGTCATTTTAAGTAATACATTAAGTAAAGTTAATTAACTATTTATAAAATATATGAATATTTCTAATAAAGAATTGCACCCAATAGATATTTTATCGATTTGTTGAA